>DATLGW010000696.1:0-4830 GCA_035540315.1 Burkholderiaceae bacterium
CGCCGCGGCTGGCGACGACGATCTCGTGATGGGTGATTTCCCCAACTCCGGTGATGCGGACCTGACCTGGTGAAGCGCGGCGACATCTGGCTCGTGAATCTCGACCCGACCGTCGGCAGCGAGATCCGGACGTCGCGCCCCTGCGTAATCGTGTCCCCGCCGGAGATGAACGAGCACCTGCGGACGGTGATCGTAGCCCCGATGACCACCGGAAGCCAGCCTGCGCCTTTTCGGGTCGAGATCAGCCATCGCGGCAAAAGAGGGGTGATCCTGCTCGATCAAGTGCGCACGGTGGACAAGACAAGGCTGGTGAAGCGATCGGGTGCTGCAAGCGCCGGGACACTGGCCACGGCACTTTGCACGCTGCGGGAACTGTTCGCCGAGTAACGCCGGCGCCAGTTCGTCCGCTCAGCCTGGGCGCGCTCATCACATCTGCTCGTTGAACAGATACAGCGCATTGTCCTTGAACCGGTGCCAGACCCCGCGCTTGCGCCACGACGCCAGCTCGAGCTCGACGCAATCGCGCAGGTCGCGCTCGAAGATCGCCTCGAGCCGGCGCGCGATCGCTTCGTCGTAGATGCCGGCGGTGATCTCGTCGCTGATCTCGAACGAGCGGTCGTCGAAGTTCGTCGAGCCCACCGCGCTCCAGACGCCGTCGATCGTCATCACCTTCTGGTGCAGCAGCGTCGTCTGGTATTCGTAGATCCGCACGCCGCTCGCGAGCAGCGCGTCGAAGTTGCGATGCGCCGCGTGCTGCACGATCGGCATGTCGGACACCTCGGCCGACGGCACCATCACGCGCACGTCGACGCCGCGCTCGACCGCGCGCGCGAACGCGTGCATCGCCTCGGGATCGGGCAGGAAATAGGGGTTCTGTATAAGGATCCGCTCGCGCGCCGCGGTGATCGCCAGGTGGTGCAGGACCTGGACCGCCGGCGCCGATCCCTGCGGCTTGATCCGAGCGATGTGGACCGGCACGTCGCCTTCGGGCTGCAGCGCCGGAAACACGTCGTCGCCGATCAGCAGCTCGCCGCTCTCCTCGACCCAGTTCTCGAAGAATGCCGACTGCACCGCATGGACGACCGGCCCGCGCAGCCGGATCGCGATGTCGCGGAAGTGGTCGCGGTCCTGGCCGTTGCCGAGCCAGTTGTCGACGATGCAGTGGCCGCAGACGTACGCGATGCGACCGTCGATCACGGTGATCTTGCGGTGATCGCGCTCGTTGACGACGCCGATCCGCGTCAGGTGCCGCGGACGGTACAGGTAGAGCTTGCAGCCGGACTCGCGCAGCCGGCGTTTGGCCTCGTCGCCCATCTTCTTGCCGCCGACCGCATCGACGAGCACGCGGACCGCGGCGCCGCTGCGGCTGCGCTCGGCCAGCGCATCGGCCATCCGCCGCCCCAACACGCCGTCCTTCCACAGGAACGTCTCGAAGTGGACCGACCGCGTCGCGGCGCGGATGTCGGCGAACACCGCATCGAACAGCGCCTCGTTCTCGAACAGCTCGACCGCGTTGCCCTCGATCAACGCGCCATGCGTGGTGCCGGACAGCGTCGGCGCGAGCTCGGCGATCGGGGTCTCGCATGCGATCCGCAGCCTCGGCTTGGGTCGGCGCTTGACCGACCAGAGCGCCAGCCCGAGCACGATCGTCGCGGCCGCGAGGATCACGACCAGCGCGAGCGGAACCGTGACACTGGCGCGCAGCCACTCCACGCCGGTCTACCGGATCCCCGCCCGCAGGAAGCTCTGCACGAACTGCCGCTGGAAGATCAGGAACGCGATCAGCAGCGGGCCGGATGCGATCAGCGTCGCGGCGTTGATGATCGCCCAGTCGATGCCCTGGTCGGTGCCGGCGAACACCGACAGCCCGACCGTCAGCGGCCGGGTGCCGACAGTGTTCGAGATGATCAGCGGCCACAGGAAGTTGTTCCAGTGGTGGCTGACCGACACCAGCGCGTAGGCGAGATAGACCGGGCGCGCGAGCGGCACGTACACGCGCCACAGCACTCCGAGCGTGCCGCAGCCCTCGATCCGCGCGGCGTCCTCGAGCTCGGTCGGCACCGTCTTGAACGCCTGGCGCAGCAGGAAGATGCCGAACGCCGATGCCATGTACGGCAGCGCCATGCCGGCGATCGTGTCGACCAGCCCGAGCCGGTGCATCGTCCGGTAGTTCTCGACGATCAGCACGTCGGGCATCACCATCAGCTGCAGCAGCACCAGCACGAACGCGATCTCGCGGCCGCGGAACTCGAAGCGCGCGAACGCGTAGGCGGCCAGCGTGCACAACACGAGCTGGCCGACGAGGATCGTCGTCACCAGCGCGAACGTGTTGACGAAGTACTGCGCGAAAGGCGCCGCGTCCCACGCGGCGCGGAAGTTCTCGAGCGTCCAGGGCGCAGTCGGATCGAACCGCGCAGAGAACTCGGTCGGGTGAAACGCGGTCCAGATCGCGTACGCGAGCGGCAGCAGCCAGACGATGCCCAGCGTCCACGCGCCGATCGTGTGCAGCGCGCGGTCGATCCGCTCGCCCAGCGGCGGACGGGCGCGGCGCGCGCCGGGGGCGCGCGCTGCGGCGCCCGCGTCGTCGATTCGCTCGCCGATCGCGCTCATCGGTAGTGGATCCGGCGGTCGAGGTAGAAGAACTGCACCAGCGCCGCGGTCGCGAGGATCGCCAGCAGCACCATCGTCATCGCCGCCGCATAGCCGGAGTCCCAGAACTTGAAGCCGACCTCGTAGATGTAATAAAGCAGCAGCATGCTGGCGTTGTCGGGGCCGCCGCGGGTCATCACGAACACATGGTCGACGAGCCGGAACGCGTTGATCATCGCATTGACCAGCACGAACAGCGTCGTGGGCATCAGCAGCGGAAACGTCACCCGCCAGAAGATCTGCCAGCGCGATGCGCCCTCGAGCGCCGCCGCCTCCTTCAGGTCCGGCGGGATCGTCTGCAGCGCGGCCAGGTAGAAGATCATGAAAAAGCCCGCCTCCTTCCACACGGTCACGACCATCAGCGCGCCGAGCGCCGTGTCGCGCGAGCCGAGCCAGTTCACGCGCGGCAGCCCCACGAGCGATCGGAGCTGATCGAGCAGGCCGTAGTCGGGCGTGTAGAAGAACAGCCAGATGTTCGCGACCGCGATCATCGGCAGCACGGTCGGCGTGAAATAGGCGAGCCGCAACGCGCCGCGGCCGGCGATCCGCTCGTTGACCCACAACGCCATCGCGAGCGCGATCGCGATCGACGGCACGATCGTGCCCAGCGCGTACAGCGCATTGTTCGACAGCGCGGTCCAGAAGATCGGGTCGTCGATCATCGTCCGGTAGTGATCCCAGCCGATGAAGCGGGACGGGCGGTTGCGCCGCGGCGTGGACCAGAAGCTGTGCCACAGCGTCGAGACCGCCGGATAGTGCGTGAACGCGGCGAGCAGCACCGCGGCCGGCAGCAGCAGCAGCCAGCCGTGGATGCTCGCCCGCCGCGCGTGCATCAGCGCGACGTCGCCTGCAGGGTCTCGTGCGCTTGCGCAGGCATCAGCGGTACGGCCTGAGGATCCGCTCGGCCTCGCGCTGCGCGTCGCGCATCGCCTGCTCGGGCGTCTTCGCGCCGGTCAGCGCGGCCTGCAGCCCGTCGTTCAATGCCTTCGTGACCCGCTGGTTCTCGTGCGTCGACAGCTCGGCGACTGCGTACTGCAGCTGGTCGCGAGCGACCGTCGGCGCCTTGAACTCGGACAGGTACTTCGTCATCTCCGGCGTCTCCCACGCCGCGGGCGTGACCGCGACGTAGCCGGTCGCGATCGCCCATTCGGCGGCACGCTTCGGCGTGGTCATCCACTTCATGAACTTCAGCGCCGCATCGCGCTCGGCCGGCGTCGTCTTCTTGAACACGAAGAAGTTGCCGCCGCCGGTCGGCGTTCCACGCTGCTTGCCCGAAGGCAACATCGCGACGCCGAAGTCGAACTTCGCGTTGTTGCGGATGTTCGTCAGGTTGCCGGTGGTCGTGAAGATGATCGCGGCCTTGCGCTCGAAGAAATCGCGCGGCGTCGTGCCCCATTCGACGACGCCGGGCGGATGCACCTGGTGCTTGCGCGACAGGTCGACCCAGAACTGCAGCGCGTCGATCACTTCCTTGCGGTCGAAGAAGGTCTGGTTCCCGGCCTGGTTCATCAGCTCGACGCCGTTCTGCGTCGTGAACGTCTGGAACAGCCAATACGGGAACCCCGACGAGGGCACCTGCACGCCCCAGGTCTGGACGTTGCCGGACCCGTCGCGCTTGGTCAGCTTCCTGCCGTAGTCGACGAGCTCGTTCCAGTTCTGCGGCGGGCGCTCCGGATCGAGCCCCGCCTCCTTGAACAGCTCCTTGTTCCAGTACATGACGACGGTCGAGCGCTGGAACGGAATGCCCCAGGTCTTGCCGCCGGTCTGGCCGTTCTTCATGAAACCGGGATAGAAGCTCCTCATCCACGCGCGGTCCTCGTCGGTCTTCACGAGGTCGTCGATCGCGACGATCGCGTCTTCGTCGATCAGCGTGAACGTGTCCACCGACAGCAGCACCGCGACGTGCGGCGTGTCGCCGCCCTTCACTGCGGTCAGCACCTTGGTCAGCGTGTCCTGGTAGCTGCCTGCGTAGATCGGCTTGATCCTGATGCCGGGATTCTCCTTCTCGAAGTCGGCGGCCATTCCGTCGACGATCTTCGTGACAGGGCCGCCGACGGCGATCGGGTAATAGAACGTCAGCTCGGCGCCGGCGGCGGGGGTGGCGGCGATTGCGGCGGCAAGACCAGCCGCGGCGAACGCCGCACGATTGAACAATCGTCTCATCGGGCATGCTCCTTGGAG
>DATLGW010000697.1:0-3754 GCA_035540315.1 Burkholderiaceae bacterium
CTCCCACACAGTGGCATCGCCGTCGATGTAGTCGAACACCGCCGGCTCGCAAACGAAGAAGCCGCCGTTGATCCATGCGCCGTCGCCCTTGGGCTTTTCCCGGAACGCGTCGATCCGCGGGTCGCCCTCCTTGAGCTGGAATGCGCCGAAGCGGCCTTCCGGCTGCACCGCCGTCAGCGTCGCATGCAGCCGGTGCGACTTGTGGAAGTCGACCAGCTTGCTGATGTCGACGTCGCACACGCCGTCGCCGTAGGTCAGGCAGAACGTCTCGTTGCCCACGTACTGGCGCACGCGCCGCAGCCGCCCGCCGGTCATCGTCTCCTCGCCGGTGTCGGCGAGCGTGACCCGCCACGGCTCGGTCTTGTTGTCGTGATACTCGATGCTGCGCCGGCGCAGGTCGAACGTGACGTCGCAGTTGTGCAACCCGTAGGTGTTGAACCACTCCTTGATCATGTGGCCCTTGTAGCCGCAGCAGATCACGAAGTCGTTCAGCCCCCACGACGAGTAGATCTTCATGATGTGCCACAGGATCGGCCGGTGCCCGACCTCGACCATCGGCTTGGGCCGCACGGCGCTTTCTTCGCTGATGCGGGTACCGAAGCCCCCCGCGAGGATCACGACTTTCATCGAGTGCTGTTCTCTGTCTGTTGAGTCACTGCGGGAGAGGCGGCGGTCCGGGCGCGCGCATGCGGCGCGCGCCGGACGCTCAGAAAATGCTTTCGCGCACGAAGATCAGGTCATCGGGCAGGATCGGATCGTCGAGCTTGGGCTCGAGCACCTGCACCGTGCGGCTGCCGTAGCGACGGTGAACCCGCACGCCGCGATCGGTGCCGCGCAGCGTCAGTCCGCCGCCCTTGGCGATCGCCTGTGCCAGCGTCATGCCGCGATCCAGCGGGTACATGCCGGGCCGCTGGACCTGGCCATACACGTAGTATTGCGGCGCGCGGTTCACGTAGATCACGTCGCCCGACTGCAGCGGGATGTCCTTGGCCAGATCGCCGGTCGCGAACATGTCGACCAGGTCGATCTCGATCCGCTGCACGCGCCCGCCGCGGTTCGTCATCAGCACGACCTCGTCGGCGCCCTGCGGCGTGATGCCGCCGGCCATCGACAGCACTTCGGACAGCCGCATCCCGGTCGTCTCCAGCGCATAGCGGCCGGGCTTGTTCACGTTGCCGAGCACCGACACCTGCTGGCTGCGGAACTGCAGCACGTTCAGCGTCACCTGCGGGTTCTGCAGGAAGTTGCCTTCGCGCAGGCGGCGCGCGATCAGCCGCTCGGCATCGGTCGGCGACAGCCCGCCGACGCGGATCACCCCGAGCAGCGGGTACGAGATCACCCCGTTTTCCGACACCCGAGCCTCGACCGTCAGGTCCTGGCTCTGGAACACCTGGATCCGGATCACGTCGCCCGGTCCGAGCACATAGTCGTCCCGGGACTGTTGCGCATTCGCAACACTCAGCAGCGCCAATCCGGTCGCCGCCGCAACGAGAAGCCTGAGAAGCTGCTTGATCATGGAACCACCACCGAATGTTGATGCGGGATAGACAAGGATGGCTTGATCCTCGACTTTGCATCTTAGCCCCAGCATCGGAGGCTGCGCGTGAACGAATCCGCAGGCAAGGGTCGAGGTGTCGCGCCCGCGCGCCAGACACGGGCAACGGAAATACTAGCGTGGCGCAGTCGCCGCGACCGCAGTAACCGCAACGCCGGGCACAACCCGGCGTTGCGGCCCGACCGGAACGGGCGAGCCCGGGAGACCTAGAAACGTGCGCGCAATCCGACCGCGGCGACGTTGTCGGTGAAATCGAAGCCCGGATAGTTCGAGCTGCGGCGATCGCGGCGCAGCTCGGCCGTCGCGAGGATCGTGCGGGTGAACTCGTAGTGCACCTGCACGCCCAGCGCAGTGAAGTCGTCCTTGCGGACCTGGGCGCCGGTCAGCACGAACCCGGGGTCGCCCTTGTAGGTCCGCTGCGAGAATACCGCATTGCCCAGCAGCGAGATCCGCCCCGTGACCCGCCACAGCGGCCGCACCGCCAGCGTGCGCACGTCGACGTAGTTCGCGGTGATCAACTCCTCGGTGTAGATATCGCGCACCAGGCTGGTGCGGATCACCAGCGCACCGGTCGGCGCCCAGTCGACGTCGATGCCGGCGGTCGGACCCGAGAAGTCGCGCTGCGGCAGGTTGTCGAACTTGCGCTGCACGTAGCCGGCGGTACCCTGGATCCGGCTGTCCTCGTTCGGGCGGATCTGCAAACGCGCCAAGAACGCGTCCTGCTTGAACTGGTTGTCGATCGCTGCCGGCAACAGGTTGCCCAGCGCGTCGAACACCTGCCGGTTCGGATAATCGCCGTCGGTGCGGCGGTAGACGAAATCGATCTCGGTCCCGGTGCCCGGCGCATACCGCACGCCCGCCTCGGCAGTCAGGAACTGATAGTCGAGCCCGCGCCGTACTGCGACCGAATTGTCGAGCGACTCATGCTCGACGCCTGCCAGCACCGCCCAGCTCGGCGTGAAGCGGAACCCGGCGGCCGCCCGCAAGTTGCGCCGATCTTCCATGTTGCGCTGCGTCGTCAGCGCCGCATCGAATGGCGCGAGCATCCGGCGCAGCCGGATCCCGACCTGCCCGAACAGCGGCCGGCCAACCTGCCAGTCCCACGTGCCCCCGGCGTTGTAGCCGACGTAGTCGAACCGCGAATGCTCGACGAATTTGGTGGGCTCGACTCTTGCATCCAGACGAATCCGCTGCAGGCTGAAGATCCGCTCGAAGTTCACGCCGACCAATCCGCGCAGCACCGTATCGCTGCGCGAAGGCCGACCGAACAGCGGCGTGGGATCGACTCCGGCCGGCAGCAGGAAGATGTTGCTGTGGCGCTCGGCGCCGCCGCCGACGTCGAACGTCAGCACGTCCTGGTCCTGAGTCGCCTGTGCCGGACCCTGCGGTACGACCTGGGTCCCCACGGGAGGAAGCACCAGCTGCGCCAGCGCCGCAACCGGCATGGCGGCGAACGCGGCTGCGATCCACGGGGAAGCGAATCTTCTTATGGTCATCAACGGCCCCTTCGAAATTTTATTTGCCACAAGTGTCGGTTTTTTCCGACTCGCCCGCCCCGTGGCACTGCTAACTTATCGACTGTGGAACCTACGGTAGCAGCTTTCAGCGGTTTCTTCCACAGACTGTGCGAATGGCCAACTCTCGAACCGGGCCGATCCTGGCGACTTCCGAGCTGATCAGGACGGGAAACCGTAGCCTGATCGCGTTCGCGAAGGCGGTGACCGACCCGCTGGTCGCGGTCGTGTGTCTGTTCGCCGCTACGCTTGCCTGGGGCCATACGGTCGGGCCGGCCGAAATGATCCTGGCGGTGATCGTGTTCTCGCTGATGTATCCGGCCAACACGCCGTTCCGATACCGGCAGCGCGGGCTGATCCGGCACATTGCCGCCAGCTGGGCGCTGGTGGTGGGGCTGCTGCTGGCGTTCGGGCTGGCGATCGACATGCTGAAGGTGTTCGATCAGAACGTTCTGGCGACCTGGGTGATCGGGACGCCGCTGATCCAGACGCTGGGTCACTGGGTTTCGCCGGTGGTCGTGCCGCGGCTGCTGGCGTTGCGCGGAGAGCACACGGCGATCATCATCGGCGCGAACGAGCTCGGGCGCACGCTGGCGCGGCAGATCGTCGGCGATCCGCTGTCGTCGACCCGGGTCGCTGCGTTCTTCGACGATCGCGAGGTCGCGCGGCTCGGCGAGAGCCTCGA
>DATLGW010000698.1:0-1897 GCA_035540315.1 Burkholderiaceae bacterium
GTTGTACATGCGGGTGCCGCGCGTGGACATGAACGCGATGTGCCGCCCGTTCGGCGAGAACGCCGGGCTCTCGTTGCTGCCTTCGCCCATCGTGATCTGCCGCGTCTGCCCGCTGGCGAAATCGTAGACCTTGATGTCGAACCCGGGCCCGGTCCGCGCGGTGAACGCGATTTCGTTGAACGGCGCGGGGGACCACGTCGGCCGGTCGGCGTACGACTCGGCGGTCGTCAGCCTCCGCGGCGTGCCGCCTTCGGCGCTCACGATGTAGATCTGCGGCGTGCCCGAACGATCGGATGTGAAGGCGATTTGCGTCCCGCTCGGCGACCAGGTCGGCGTCGTGTCGATCGCGGGGTGATTCGTCAGCCGGCGGACGTTCGCTCCGTCGCGATTCATCACGTACAGCTCGGGGTTGCCGTCGCGATTCGACGTGAACGCGATCCGGGTCCCGTCGGGTGACCAGGCCGGCAGCCAGTTCTGGCCGCGGCCGTTCGTCGGCGTCTCCTGCGTGCCCTGGTAGATGTGCGCCACGTAGACGTCGGGGAAGCCGCGCCGATAGGACGTGTACGCGATGGACCTCGCGTCGGGTGACCAGACCGGCGTGATGTTCAGCTGCCGATTCACGGTGATCCGGCGCTGATTGGCGCCGTCGTAATCGGCGATGAAGATCTCCTTCGTATCGCGGTTCTCGACCGTGCCCGTCACCTTTTCACGGTTGCGGTCGGAGGAGAACGCGATCTTCGTGCGCGCGACGCCGCGCAACGCGCGCTGCTCCTGGTGGATCTCGTCGGCGATCGTGTGGGCGTAGAGGCGGGGGTTGCTCGCGGCGCCGCTGTATTCCTTGGCGAACACCGACTGGCGCGAGCGCACGTTGTAGAGGCGCACCTGGACGCGGACGTCACTGCCGGTCTGCGAGACCGTGCCGACCACCACGCCGTCGGCGCCGAGCTCGCGCCACGCATCGAACGACACCTGGTCGAACGTCCGCGCGACTGGCACGGTCGCCGAGACATCGCGCGGAATCATGTAGAACTCGCGCTCGAAGTTGAGATCGTCCCACAACACTTGCGCAATCACCCGCGCGGCGTCCTGCGTCTCCTTGTCGGTCGACAACGCCAGCAGGTCGGGCACGGCCAGGCGCGGCGGCGTGCCCGGATCGCCGGTGATCCTGATCTCGATTGCGGTCGTCGGCTGTTGCGCGCGCGGCGGCGCCACCGCGAGCACGGTGAATGCGGCACTTGCCGCCGCCAGGATTACTTTCGGATGAAGCGAATAGTTGATCATCTGCAATATCTCAGCGCTGGTATTCGAAGAACAGATGGACCGCCAGCGCCGACTCCGGATACGCGGCCGGGAGTGGCGGCAGCTTGGTCAGCAGCAAGGCGCGCCTGGCGTACAGATCCAGCGTCTGCACGCCGCTCGATCGCTCGACGGTGACGTCGACGATCTGACCGTCTTTCTGGATGACGAACCGCATGTGGACCACACCGACGGCACCCTGGCGGCTGTCCCAGTTCCGCAGGATCTGTGAACGCATGGTGGCGAGGTATTCGGGACAGCAGAAGTCCGATACCTCGAGATAGCCGCCGGCACCGCCGCCGCCGGCCGACAATCCAAAGCCTTGCCCCCTGGCGTTGGTCTGCGCAACCGCCGAGCCTTTCTCGATCTCCTTGCCCTTGGTCGGCGTGCTGCTGCGCGGATCTTTCGCATCCGCCTTGTTGGGAGGCGTCTTTTTCGGCGGCGCCTTCGTTGGTTCGATCATCTCGGGCGTCTTCGCCGCCGGCGGCCGCACCGGCTCGATCGCGCGCTGCGGCTCGGCCAGCTGCTGTACCGGACGCGCGCCGAGGGTGTTGAGACCGCCGGTATCCGGACCGACCGGGCCGCCGAGACTGATCTGCAT
>DATLGW010000699.1:0-3169 GCA_035540315.1 Burkholderiaceae bacterium
GCTCTGCAGCGCTCGCCGGCGGCCGCGTCGGCGGCGGCGGCCGCAGCGCACGCGGACCAGCGCAGCGTCGAGCAGCTGTTCGAGCACCTGCAGCGCGCGCTGATCGCGGTCGGCTACCTCGATCCCAGGCATCCGAAGAAGCTGATGCCGAGGCTGCGGCGGCTGTTCTCCCGCACGCGGCTGGAGGTCGAGGAGGTCGATCTGCTGCGCGGAATCTGCTCGATGATGGAGCGCAGGCGCTGAGGCGACGCAAAGCGCGATTGCGGCGAACGGCCTAGAATCGCAGTCAGGACCACTCGTTCGCACTGCCGCTGCCGACATGTTCGCGCGCCTGAGAGAAGACATCGCCGCCGTTCGCGAGCGCGATCCGGCCGCCCGCTCCTCGCTGGAGGTGTTGCTGTGTTATCCGGGCGTGCACGCGCTGGCGCTGCACCGGCTGGCGCATCGGCTGTGGCGCGCAAGGCTGACCACGACGGCACGGTTCCTGTCTTCGCTGAACCGACTGCTGACCGGCATCGAGATTCACCCGGCGGCGGTGATCGGCCGGCGGGTGTTCTTCGACCACGGCATGGGCGTGGTGATCGGCGAAACCGCCGAGGTCGGCGACGACTGCACGATCTATCAGGGCGTCACGCTCGGCGGCACGTCGCTGCGCCGGGGCGCCAAGCGTCATCCGACGCTGGAGGCCGGCGTGGTGGTCGGCGCCGGCGCGAAGGTGCTCGGCGGGTTCACGGTGGGCGCCGGCGCGAGGATCGGATCGAACTCGGTCGTGATCAAGGACGTTCCGCAGGGGGCCACTGCGGTCGGGATTCCGGCGCGCGTGATCGAGGCCGAGGGCGACCGGCGGCGCGAGGAACATGCGCAGCGGATGGGGTTCTCGGCCTATGCGGTCACGCAGGATGCGGACGATCCGCTGGTGATCGCGCTGCACCGGCTGATCGATCATGTCGCCGAACAGGATCGCCGGATCGACGATCTGTGCGAGGCGCTCAAGCGGGTCGGCGTCGAGGTCGAGAGTTGCTGCGAGCCGCTGGACGTCAACCGGTTGAACCGGATGGTCGACTGAGCGCGGCCGCGCCCGAGGGCGCAGCCGCTATGGCTGCAGCAGGCGCTGCTCGCCGCGCTCGATCCACAGCATTGCGCCGCGCCGCGCGGCGCTGTCCCAGTCGGTCAGCACCGTGCGCTGCAGCGTGCGGCCTGCGTGCTCGAGCCGATGGCTTGCGGGCCGGTGCGTGTGGCCGTGAATCATCAGATCGGCGCCGCTCGCGTCGAACAGCCGCAGCACGGCCAGCGGGTTGACGTCCATCAGGTATTCGGCCTTGCCGCTCTTGTCGCTCTCGCTGTGATCGCGCGCGTGGCGCGCCAGCGCCCGCCGCTCGGCCAGCGTGCGCGACAGGAACGCCTGCTGCCAGCGCGGATCGCGGCAGGTGCGCCGCCAGGCCTGGTACCCGACGTCGTCGGTGCACAGCGCATCGCCGTGCGTGAGCACGGTTCGCGTTCCATGCAGATCGAGCGTCACCGGATCGGGCAGCAGCATGGCGCCGCAGCGCACCGAGAAGGGACTGGTGGCGGCACCGGGCAGCGGCGAGTCGAGCAGGAAATCGCGATTGCCCCGCATCAGCCGCACCCGCACGCCCCGCCCCGACAGCTCCGTCAGCACCTCGAGCAGCTGCGCACCCAGCGGCTCGTCGTCATCGTCGCCGACCCAGACCTCGAACAGGTCTCCGAGCAGGAACAGATGATCGGCTTCGCGGCCGTGACGCTGCAGCGCCTGCAGGAACCACTGCGCCGTCTGCGGTTCGCGCGGCGACAGATGAACGTCCGAAGCGAACAGCGCCCGTTCGTCGCGCGCGACCGCGAGCGACGCCGACCCCTCGGTTAGCTGTCGCGCGAACTCGGCGCCGTCGTCGCCGCCCGGCGTGTCGGCGCGGACGGTCACTTCGCCGGCTTGATGACGGTCATCGAATCGATCACGACCGGCTCGACCGGGACGTCCTGGTGCATGCCGAACGTGCGCGTCTTGACCGCGCGGATCTGGTTGACGGTCTCCATGCCGCGGATCACGCGTCCGAACACCGCGTAGCCGTGCCCGTCGGGCTGCGGATGGTTCAACCCGGTGTTGTCGACCGTATTGATGAAGAACTGCGACGTCGCCGAATCCGGCTGCGAAGTGCGCGCCATCGCGAGCCAGCCGGTGTCGTTGCGCAGGCCGTTCTTCGACTCCAGCGGAATCGGAGCGCGCGTCTGCTTGCGGCTCATGTCGCGCGTGAAGCCGCCGCCCTGGATCATGAAGTTCCCGATCACGCGATGGAAGATGGTGCCGGAATAGAAGCCGTCGTTCACGTACTGCAGGAAATTCGACACCGTCTGCGGCGCCTTGTCGGGATACAGCTCGACGACGAATTCGCCCAGCGACGTCTTCACCAGAACCTGCGGATGGGTCTGCGCGCTGCTGTCGGCCGGCTGCATGCTCAGCGAAACCAGCAGGGCACCGAGAACCGGCAACTTGTTGATCATTCGAACTCCTTCTGCGAGGGGAATGGTTTCAGGACAAAACGCAGTCGCAACCGCTGCGGCTCACTGCGCGATCGGCGCGGCCGGCGCCGCCGGACCGGGTGCGGCCGGCGGGGGGGCCGGCCGCGTCGCGGGCCGCAGGCGCTCGATCAGCTCGCGGGTCAACGCCAGCTTGTTCGCGGGCGTGCGGTTCGACGGTTCGAGCTTCGCGGCCTGCTGGTACGACTGCGCGGCAAACTGCAGGTACACGTCGCCGAGATTCTCGTGCGCGACTGCGTAATCCGGCACCGCGCGCAGCGCGTTCTGCAGCGATTCGCGCGCCTGGTGCAGCTCGCCGCGCGCCGCCTGGATCACCGCGAGGTTGTTGTGCGGCTCGGGCAGTTCGGGGAACTCCTGCGTCAGCGCGGTGAACACGTCGGCCGCCTCGTCGCGCCGTTGCAGCTCCGACAGCAGCACGCCGCGCAGGAAGCGCAACTCCACGTCGCGCGGCGCGTCGGCCAGCGCCCGCTCGGTGCGCGCGAGCGCGTCCGGCAGCTGCCCGGCCCGATAAAGCGCCAGCGCCTGCTCGTACGGCCGCGCGATCCGCTCGGGCGGCGGCAAAGGCTGCGAAACGGCTGCCGACGCGATTGCCGCCGCGGCCGCCAGCGCCGCGGCC
>DATLGW010000700.1:0-2756 GCA_035540315.1 Burkholderiaceae bacterium
CGCCCGGCCGGATCCGATGCGCGGTCGTCAACGAGTCGTTCGCGACCGCGCATCGGATCCGGCCGGGCGAGTCGCTGGGTGCGTTGATCGGGGGGCGCCGGCAGGTCTTCGAGATCGTGGGCATCGCGATTTCGCCGGAATTCGTGTACGCGACGCGCGAGGGCGCAATGGCCGACGACTCCGGCTTCGCCGTGCTGTGGCTCGATCGCGAGCCGCTGGCGGCGATGCTGGAGCTCACCGGCGCGTTCAACTCGGTTGCGCTGAAGCTGCAGACGGGCGCATCGTCGCTGCGCACGATCGATCAGGTCGACCAGCTTCTCGCGCCGTTCGGTACCTTGGGGGCACACGGTCGGGAAGACCAGGTATCGCATCAGATCATCACGCAGGAGATGCAGCAGTGGCGGGTGAACGGCGTCGTGATGCCGATCTTCTTCCTCGTGGTGTCAGTGTTCGTGCTGAACATCGTGATCGCGCGGCTGGTGACGACGCAGCGCGATCAGGTGGCCGCGTTGAAAGCGCTGGGTTACACCGACCGAGAGATCCGGGACCACTATCTGAAGATGGCGGCGGCAATCGTCGGCGTGGGCCTCGTGCTCGGGCTGGCGATCGGCGCCTGGTTCGCCCACGCGATCACGCGGATGTACGCCGAGCTGTTCCACTTCCCGGAGGTGGCCGTTCGGCTGCCGCCGCGGGTGATCTTGATCGCGTGTCTGATCAGCCTGGCAGGCGGCGCGTTCGCGACCGCCAGCGCTGTCCGCGGCATCGTCGCGCTGGCTCCGGCCGAGGCGCTGCGGCCGGCGGCGCCGGCAGCCTACCGGCCGACGTTGCTCGAGCGCGTGGGGCTTGGGCGGGCGCTCGGGCCTTCGGCGCGGATGATCGCGCGAAGCCTCGAGCGTCGGCCGCTGCGGGCGCTGGCGACGACGCTGGGTATCGCCGGATCGGTCGGCGTGCTGGTCTCCGGAATCTGGTGGCGGGATGCGGTCGATCATCTGATCGACTTGCAGTTCAATGCAGCACAACCGGCGGACGTGCAGCTCGTTTTCGTCGATCCGCTGCCGCCGGCGGCGATTCTGGAGATCGAACGCCTGCCAGGCGTGGTTCAAGCGGAGGCGGTCCGTTCAGTCGGGATACGCATCCGCAACGGGCATCTGAACGTACGCTCGTTGCTGTCGGGCCTGCCGCACGAGCAGCGGCTGCGCCGGTTCGTGGACCTGAACGCCGATCCGCTGCCGATTCCCGCTGGCGGCTTGGTGTTGTCGAGCCCCCTGGCGCAGCGGCTCAATGTGGCACCGGGCGACGCCGTCGAGGTCACCGTGCTCGAGGGGGCCCAGCGCCGGACCGTGATGACCGTCCAGGGCGTGGTCAACGATCACGTCGGCGGCTCGTCTTACGTCGAGCATGCCACGTTGCGCCAGCTGGTCCGCGAGCCCCATGCGATCTCCGCCGCATTCGTCACCGTCGATGCGACGGAGATGGACCGCTTCGTCGCTGCAGTGCGACGGCTGCCGCATGTTGCGTCGGTTTTCAACAAGCAGCAGGTGCTGGACAGCTTTCGCGAAACGACCGCAGGCAACCTGCTGTTCTTCACGTCGTTGATGACGGCGTTCGCGGCCAGCATCGCGATCGGAGTGGTCTACAACAGCGCACGGATCGCCCTGGCGGAGCGGTCATGGGAGCTGGCGACGCTGCGGGTGCTGGGTTTCCGCGATTCGGAGGCTTCCCAGCTGCTGCTCGGCGAGCTGGCGCTCGAGCTGCTGCTGGCGCTCCCGCTCGGTTTCGCGCTCGGCTACTCGATGGCTGCGCTGCTGATCGCGCTGACGCCCACCGACGCTTACGTGATTCCGCTGGTGATCTGGCCACGTACCTACGCTTTCGCGGCATTGACGATGCTGGCAGCGGGCGTGGCGAGCGCGTTGCTCGTGCGGCGGCGAGTCGCGCAGCTCGACCTGGTCGCTGTCCTGAAGACGAGAGAGTAATGAAACTTGGAAGATTCCTCGCCTATGCTGGCGTGGTGGTGGCGATCGCCAGCGCAGCTGCTTGGGCGCTCGCGCCGCGCCCGGTCCGCGTCGAGTTGCAGCCGGTACGGATCGACCGTTTCGAGCAGCTCGTGCGCGAGGAGGCAGCCGCCCGCGTCTCGGACCGGTTCGTCGTTTCGACTCCGGTGTCGGGCCTGCTCGAGCGGCCTTGGTTGCGGGTCGGAGACCCGGTTGCGCCCGGTGCAATCGTGGCCTTGATGCGACCGGCTCCGCCGGCGATTCGCGACGCTCGCACCGTGGCGGAGCTGCGAGAGCGGGCGGCAGCGACCGAGGCGGCTTTGCTGCGGGCGCGGGCGAACGTCGAGCTGGCGCGCACGGCGCTCGAGCGGGCCCAATCGGACCATCAGCGGATACGCGAGCTGGCCAGTCGTGGATACGTAACGGCGAGCGCCGAGGAGCAGGCGCGCAACCTGGTGACCCAGCAGGCTCAGTCGTTGAAGGCTGCCGAGTTCGGTGCCCAGGCCGCACAGCACGAGCTGCTGCAGGCGCAGGCGGCGGTGCGTGAGGGACAGTGGACGGGGGGGCCGCCGAAAGCGTCGCAGCTCGAAATCCGCACCGAGCGCGCCGGGACGGTCTTGAAGATCCTGCGCGACAGCGAGGCGGTCGTTGCCGCTGGAACTCCGGTGTTCGAGCTCGGCGATGTCTCGGTGCTCGAAATCGTGGCCGAGGTGCTGTCGCAGGATGCGACCGCGATCCGGCCGGGGATGCCGGTGCGTATGC
>DATLGW010000701.1:0-9288 GCA_035540315.1 Burkholderiaceae bacterium
GTGGGCGGCGGAGCTGCTAGCGCGCCGCGACCGCACGCTGGCAGCGCCGACCCATGCGCCGCAGGGCCTGTATCTGGCCGGGGTCCACTATGATCCCGAGTTCGCACTGCCTACGTCGCTCCGCCATCCGCTGCCATGCGCACCCGAGTGAAGTTCTGCGGCCTGACCCATGGCGACGACGTCGACGCCGCGGTGGCGCTCGGCGTCGACGCGGTCGGGTTCGTGTTCTACGGCCCGAGTCCGCGCTGCGTTCAGCCGCACGAGGCGGCCGAGCTGCGCCGGCGGCTGCCGTCGTTCGTCGCCGCGGTCGGGCTGTTCGTCAACGAGGACCCGCGGCGCGTTGCGGAGACCGTCCGGCAAGCGGGCCTGGACGTCGTGCAGTTCCACGGCGACGAGCGCGACGACGCGTGCGCGCGGGCCGGCGTGCCGTACTGGAAAGCGGTGCGAATGCGGGCGCGGAGCGATTTGCTAGAATCGGCCGGTTCGTTCCCTGGCGCCGAATGCCTGCTGCTCGATGCCTACAGCGAAGGATACGGCGGCAGCGGCCGGCAATTCGACTGGCGATGGATTCCGCGCGAACTGCCGGCACGGCTGATCCTGTCGGGAGGGCTGGACGCCGACAGTGTCGCCGGCGCGATCGCGACGGTGCGGCCTTTCGGTGTCGACGTGTCCACCGGCATCCAGGGTGCGACACCGCGACGCAAGGACCTGGACAGGATGCAGCGGTTCATGGCTGCCGTGCTGTCCGCTGATGCAGGCCGACGATGAAGCCATACGACCTTCCTGATTCCCGCGGGCATTTCGGCCCCTACGGCGGCATCTTCGTGGCCGAGACGCTGATGCACGCGCTCGACGAGCTGCGACGGGCGTACTTGCAGGCGCGCGACGATCCTGCTTTCGTCGCCGAGTTCAACGACGAGCTCGCGCATTTCGTCGGGCGCCCGAGCCCGATCTATCACGCGCGGCGCTGGTCGCAGACGATCGGCGGCGCGCAGATCTACTTCAAGCGCGAGGATCTGAACCACACCGGCGCGCACAAGATCAACAACACGATCGGCCAGGCGCTGCTCGCGCGCCGGATGGGCAAGCGCCGCGTGATCGCCGAGACCGGTGCCGGGCAGCACGGCGTCGCGAGCGCGACGGTGGCCGCGCGTTTCGGCATGGAGTGCATCGTCTACATGGGTGCCGAGGACATCGAGCGGCAGGCGCAGAACGTCTACCGGATGAAGCTGCTCGGCGCCGAGGTCGTTCCGGTGCACTCCGGCTCGAAGACGCTGAAGGACGCGCTGAACGAGGCGATGCGCGACTGGGTCACGAACGTCGAGCGGACCTTCTACATCCTCGGCACTGCGGCGGGACCGCATCCGTACCCGATGATGGTGCGCGACTTTCAGGCGGTGATCGGCGAGGAGTGCAAGCGGCAGATGCCCGAGATGACGGGGCGCCAGCCCGATTACGTGGTCGCCTGCGTCGGAGGCGGCTCCAACGCGATCGGCATTTTCCATCCGTACATCGACGAGCCGGGGGTCGCGCTGATCGGCGTCGAGGCGGCCGGCGACGGCATCGCCAGCGGTCGGCATGCGGCATCGCTGTGCGCGGGCACGCCGGGCGTGCTGCATGGCAACCGGACCTATTTGCTGCAGGACCCGAACGGGCAGATCGTCGAGACGCATTCGGTCTCGGCGGGACTCGATTATCCGGGCGTGGGGCCGGAGCATGCGTGGCTGAAGGACAGCGGACGCGCCAGCTATGTCGCAGTCGACGATGCGGCGGCGCTGGCGGCGTTCGACACCTGCTGCCGGATCGAAGGGATCATTCCCGCGCTCGAGAGCAGCCACGCGCTCGCGCACGCAGCACAGCTGGCCGCGACGCTACCGGCGGACAAGACGATCCTGGTGAACCTGTCGGGGCGCGGCGACAAGGACATGCACACGGTCGCGCGCCGCGCCGGGCTTCAGCTCTGACGCCATGTCCCGAATCGCCTCGACTTTCACCCGGCTGCGCGAAACGCACCGCAAGGCGCTGATCCCGTACGTGACTGCCGGGCATCCGCAGCGCGAGCTGGCGGTGCCGCTGATGCATGCGCTCGCGGCCGCCGGCGCCGACATCATCGAGCTGGGCGTTCCGTTCTCCGACCCGATGGCCGACGGCCCGGTGGTGCAGCGCTCGCTCGAGCGCGCGCTGGCGGCTGGCGTCGGACTCGGCGACGTGCTCGACTGGGTTGCGCAGTTCCGCCGCGACGATGCGCAGACTCCGGTGGTGCTGATGGGTTATGCGAACCCGATCGAGCGCATGGGGATCGACGCGTTCGTCGAGCGCAGCGCCGCGGCCGGCGTCGACGGCGTGCTGGTCGTCGACTATCCGCCGGAGGAGTGCGAGGATTTCGCCGCCGCGATGAAGAGGCGCGGCATCGATCCGATTTTCCTGCTGGCGCCGACCTCCAGGCGCGACCGGATCGATCAGGTCGCTCGGCTCGCGAGCGGCTACGTGTACTACGTATCGCTGACCGGGGTCACCGGCGCTACGCATCTGGACGTCGATGACGTGCTCGCGGCAGTGCCGCGAATCCGCGAGGCGACCGGCTTGCCGGTCGGCGTCGGTTTCGGGATTCGCGATGCCGACACCGCGCGCGCGATCGCCGAGCGCGCCGATGCGGTCGTGATCGGCAGCCGGCTGATCCAGGAGCTCGACGACGGTCCGCCTGCGCAGGCGCTCGATCGCGCGAGCCGCTTCGTGTCGGCGATCCGCCGTGCGCTCGATGCGCCGGGGGTTGCGCGGTGAGCTGGCTCGAGAAGCTGATCCCGCCGCGGATCAAGCGCGGCAACGGCAACCGCAAGCAGGTCCCCGAGGGCCTGTGGATCAAGTGCAGCGCGTGCGACGCGGTGCTGTATCGCATCGACCTCGAGAACAACCTGATGGTGTGCCCGAAGTGCGACCATCACATGCGGATCGGCGCTCGGCGCCGGATCGACACGCTGCTCGACGCCGACGGGCGGACCGAGATCGGCGCGGCGATCGCGCCGGAAGATTCGCTGAAGTTCAAGGACAGCCGCAAGTACACCGACCGGATCAAGGAAGCGATCGAAGAGTCGGGCGAGAACGAAGCGCTGGTCGTGGTATCGGGCACGATCCGCGCGATTCCGGCGGTGGTTGCCTGCTTCGAGTTCAACTTCATGGGCGGCTCGATGGGGTCGGTGGTCGGCGAGCGGTTCGTGCGCGGCGTGAACGCTGCGGTCGAGCTGCGCGCGCCGCTGGTGTCGGTCGCGGCTTCCGGCGGCGCCCGGATGCAGGAAGGCCTGCTGTCGCTGATGCAGATGGCCAAGACGACCGCGGCGCTGACGCGGCTCACGCAGGCGCGGCTGCCGTACGTGTCGGTGCTGACCGATCCGACGATGGGCGGCGTCTCCGCGAGCTTCTGTTTCCTCGGCGACGTCGTGATCGCCGAGCCGCGAGCGCTGATCGGGTTCGCGGGGCCGCGGGTGATCGAGCAGACCGTGCGCGAGAAGCTCCCCGAGGGCTTCCAGCGCGCCGAGTTCCTGCTCGAGAAGGGCGCGGTCGACATGATCGTGCACCGCCGACAGCTGCGCGACGAGATCGCGCAGATCCTGGCGCTGCTGCTGCGACAGCCGACCGAAGCGCTGTCGTGATCGTCGATCCGGGCGAACCGCGCGACAGGGCGCCGCGCATCGAACTTCCGATTGGCTGCTGAGTCGCGAAGCCTTGCGCAGTGGCTCGACCACGTCGAGCGGCTGCATGCGCGCCCGATCGACCTGGGGCTGCAGCGGGTGCGCGAGGTCGCGCAGCGCGCCGGCATCCAATTGAGCTGCACCACGATCGTGGTTGCCGGCACCAACGGCAAGGGATCGACGTGCGCGATGCTCGAGTCGATCCTGGTGCAGGCCGGATATCGCGTCGGCTGCTACACGTCGCCGCATCTGCTGCGGTTCAACGAGCGCGCTCGGGTCGACGGCCGCCCGGCCGACGATTCGGCGCTCGTGCCGCACTTCGAGGCGATCGAGCAGGCGCGCGGGGCCACGACGCTGACGTACTTCGAGTTCACGACGCTCGCGATCCTGCGGCTGTTCGGTGCCTCGCGACTGGACGTCGCCGTCCTCGAGATCGGATTGGGCGGGCGGCTGGACGCGGTGAACATCGTCGATGCCGACTGCGCGATCCTGACCAGCGTCGATATCGATCACGCCGAATTCCTCGGCGACACGCGCGAGGCGATCGGCGCCGAGAAAGCGCACGTGTTCCGGCCCTTGCGCCCGGCGATCTGCGCCGATCCGATGCCGCCCGCAAGCGTGGTCGCGCATGCGCACGCGATCGGTGCCGACCTGTGGCGCATCGGACGCGATTTTTCCTTCGAGGGCGACCGGCAGCAGTGGTCGTACCGCGGTCGCGAGCAGCGCCGCAGCAGCCTCGCGTTTCCGGCACTGCGCGGGGCCAACCAGCTGCTGAATGCAGCCGGCGTACTGGCCGCGCTCGAGTCGTTGCGCGCGCGCCTGCCGGTCACGCAGCAGGCGGTGCGGCAGGGGCTTGCGCTGGTGGAGCTTCCGGGTCGCTTCCAGGTGCTGCCGGGACGCCCGACCGTGATCCTGGATGTCGCTCACAACCCACATGCGGCGGCGCATCTTGCCCGCAACCTCGATGCAATGGGATTCTTCCTGCGGACCTGGGCGGTCTTCGGGATGCTGCGCGACAAGGACGTCGTCGAAACGGTGCGTCAGCTCGGCGAGCGAATCGACTGCTGGCTTTGCGTCGATCTGCCCGGTCCGAGAGGCGCAAGCGCGGCCGAGCTCGCGCAGCGCATCGAGCAGGCGGGGGTTGCGGCGCCGGGATCGAATCGGATCGTCGAGCGTCACCGCGCTCCGCGTGGCGCGCTCGCATCGGCGCGGGAGCGGGCAGACGACAATGATAGAATCATCGTCTTCGGATCCTTTCTCACGGTGGCCGATGTGTTGGCCGCCGACGCGACTGCCGACCGCTAGGCGTCGCCGATTCGAGGATCTTTCGGTCACGCATTGATGGCAACAGCGCACACGCGACAGAGGTCGCGGTCCAACGACAGCGACGACGGCGCAGTCGATCCGATCCTGCCGCAGAAGAAGCGGGCCCGCCATCGCCTGATCGGCGCGCTGGCGCTGTGCGTGCTCGCGGCGATCGTGCTGCCGTTGGTGCTCGAGTCAGAGCCGCGGCGCCCGGCCGCGCAGGTCGAATTGCAGATTCCGCCGCGCGATGCGGCGCTGGCGGGATCGGTCGCGAACCCACCGGGCGCCGCCGCGCGACCCGATCCGTTCGCAATCGCAGCCGCGCAAAGCGAAGCCGCGCGTGCCGAGGCCGCGCGTGCCGAGGCGGCGCGCCTCGAAGCGGCTCGACTCGAGGCGGCTCGGATGGAAGCCGCCCGCGTCGAGGCGGCTGCGCGGGCGGAAGCGGCCCGTGCCGAGGCGGCTCGGGCGGAGGCGGCCCGGCAGGAGGCCGCGCGGGTGGCCGCGGCGAAGGCCGAACCGAAGTCGCAGAAACCGGAGCCGAAGGCCGATGCCAAGTCGGCCCCTGGATCGAAGGACGCGCTGGACAAGCTGGTCGAGGCGTCGGTCGCGAAGGCCGCACGCACGCCGCCGGCCGCAATGGCCAGCGCGCCGGGGGCCGCATCGCCCGCGCCCTCAGCATCGCCCGCGCCCTCAGCGCCGCCTGCGCCCGCGGCCGCGGCTGCGCCGGCCACGAGCAAGTCCGGCCGCTATGTCGTGCAGGTCGGTGCGTATTCGAACGAGGCCGGTGCGCGCCAGGCGATGCAGCGGCTCGAGACGATGGGTATGAAGGGCTTCACCGAAAAGGTTGCGACGCCACAGGGCGAGCGCATCCGGGTGCGGGTGGGACCCTACGGGTCACGGGAGTCGGCCGAGCAGGCGCGCGCCCAATTGCGCTCGCGCGGAATCGAGTCGGCACTGATCGTGCTGTAGCGAGCCGGCGAACGCTCGCCTTGGAATCGCTGACCGTCTGGGATTGGCTGGTGGTGCTGATATGCGCGCTATCGGTCCTGGTCGGACTGGTACGGGGCCTGGTTCGAACGGTCTTTGCGCTGGGGGCGTGGGTCGCCGGCCTGCTGGGCGCCCCGATCGTGGTGCCGCAGCTGCTGCCGGCGGCGACCGAATTCGTGCCGCCCTGGGTCGTGTACGTGATTTGCTTCATCACGCTGTTCTTCGCAGTGCGGCTGCTGGGGGTCGCGATCGGGCGCGGCATCAGCGAGCTGGGTCTGAGCGGCGCTGACCGGATTGCCGGCGGCGCGCTCGGCGCGGTGCGGGCGGTGGCGATTATCGCGCTGGTCGCGGTCGGCGCGCACCTGGCAGGATTCTCGAGGGCGCCGGCGTGGCAGCTGGCGAAGACCCGGCCGTTGCTGGATGCGGCCGTGTTGTGGGTCGAGCCGATGCTGCCCGAGCGCGTCGTCGGCCTGCGGCGGATCTGATCGGCCGCGGCCGAACGTTGAGGAGTCTGAGATGTGCGGGATTCTGGGCGTCGTATCCCGGGCGCCGGTCAACCAGCTGCTTTACGACGGGCTGCTGCTGTTGCAGCACCGCGGCCAGGATGCCGCGGGCATCGCGACCGCGGCGGGCAAGGCGTTCTCGATGCACAAGGGCAACGGACTCGTGCGCGACGTCTTTCGCACGCGCAACATGCGCGCGCTGCCCGGTTCGTCCGGCGTGGCGCACGTGCGTTATCCGACCGCCGGCTCGGCGACCGACTCCGAGGAAGCGCAGCCGTTCTACGTGAACGCGCCGTTCGGGCTGATGCTTGCGCACAACGGCAATCTGACGAACTCCGAGCAGCTGAAGGAGGAGCTGTTCCGCCGCGACCGGCGGCACATCAACACCGAATCGGATTCCGAAGTGCTGCTGAACGTGCTCGCGAACGAGCTGCAGGAATCGGCGGTCGGCGTGTCGCTGGACATCGACACGGTGTTCCGCGCAGTGGCCGGCACGATCATGCGGCTGCGCGGCGCCTACGCGTGCGTGGTCGAGATCGCGGGCTTCGGCGTCCTCGGATTCCGGGACCCGTTCGGCATCCGTCCGCTTTGCTACGGCGCAGCAGAAACCGAAGCCGGCACCGAGTATCTGATCGCGTCCGAGTCGGTCGCGCTCGAGGGGCTGGGCTACAAGCTGGTGCGCGACGTGGCTCCGGGCGAGGCGGTGCTGATCGATCTGGACGGCAACTTCCACGCGCGCCAGTGCGCGCCGCACGCGTCGCTGAACCCGTGCATTTTCGAGTACGTGTACTTCGCGCGGCCCGACTCGGTGCTCGACGGCGTGTCGGTCTACGAGGCGCGCCTGCGCATGGGCGAGTACCTCGCGACGAAGGTGCGCCGCGAGCTGCGTCTCGGCGACATCGACGTCGTGATGCCGATTCCCGACACGTCCCGGCCGTCGGCGATGCAGTTGGCGATGAAGCTCGGGCTCGATTACCGCGAAGGCTTCATCAAGAACCGATACGTCGGGCGCACGTTCATCATGCCGGGGCAGGCGGTGCGCCGCAAATCGGTGCGCCAGAAGCTCAACGCGATGAGCGTGGAGTTCAAGGGCAAGAACGTGCTGCTGGTCGACGATTCGATCGTGCGCGGCACGACCTCGTACGAGATCGTGCAGATGGCGCGCGAGGCGGGCGCGAACAAGGTGTTCTTCGCGTCGGCTGCGCCGCCGGTCCGCTATCCGAACGTGTACGGCATCGACATGCCCACGCGCGCCGAGCTGATCGCGCACGGGCGCGACGACGAGCAGATCCGCGCCGCGATCGGAGCCGATGCGCTCGTGTACCAGGACATCGAGTCTCTGAAGCAATCGGTGCGCGATGCCGGGCCCCATCTGCGCGGCTTCGACGCGTCGTGCTTCGACGGCCTGTACATCACCGGCGACGTGACGCCGGAGTACCTCGACCGGATCGAGTCGCAGCGGCTTCGCGGCGGTACGTCCGACGGCGACGATCAGACGCGAACGTCGCAGATGAACCTGCAATTCACCGTCGCAGCGGACTGACGCGTCGGCGCGGCTGACGGCGTCGCCGCGGGCTTGCCGAATACCTGCACCGAACCCGCCTCGGCTGCTACAATGGCAGCTCGCGCCGATTTGTCCCGCTTGCGGGCGCGTTAGAAATGCAGCTAAAGATGGGTCGACGACCCGCCGATGCTGCATGCACGGCGGGTCTTTCGTTTTCGAGATCGTCATGGATCAACAGTCACACCCGGACCCGAGCTGGGGCTTCGACACGCGATCGGTGCGCACCGGTGGAACGCGCACCGAATACGGCGAGCACAGCGACCCGATCTTCCTCACTTCGAGCTTCGTGTTCGAGAACGCCGCGCAGGCTGCGGCGCGCTTCGCGGGCGACGTACCGGGGTTCATGTATACGCGCGCCGGCAACCCGACCGTCACCGCGTTTCAGAACCGGCTCGCGGCGCTGGAGGGCGCGCCCGCCTGCGTCGCGACCGCTTCGGGCATGTCGGCGATCCTGGCCACGGTGATGAGCCTGACGGCCGCCGGCGATCACGTCGTCGCCGCCAACGAGCTGTTCGGCGCGACCACGCAGATGTTCGGGATCCTGTCGCGCTTCGGGATCGAGGTCAGCTACGTGCAGCTCAGCGATTCCGCGGCGTGGCGGGCCGCAATGCGTCCGAACACGAAGCTGCTGTACCTGGAGACGCCGTCGAACCCGCTGACGGAGATTGCCGACATCGGGGCGATCGGCGCGATCGCGCGCGAGTTCGGCGCCAAGCTGGTGGTCGACAACTGTTTCTGCTCGCCGGCGCTGCAGCGGCCGCTCGAGCTCGGCGCCGACATCGTCGTGCACTCGGCCACCAAGTATCTCGACGGGCAGGGTCGGGTGATCGGCGGAGCGGTGCTGGGCGACGCGAAATACATCGAGGAGACGCTGTCGCCGTTCGTGCGGACCTGCGGTCCGGTGCTGTCGCCGTTCAATGCCTGGGTGCTGCTGAAGGGGATCGAGACGCTGTCGCTGCGGATGCAGCGCCAGTCGGCCAACGCGCTGGAAGTCGCGCAGTGGCTGCAGCGCCACCCGCGCGTGGCGCGCGTGTACTACCCGGGGCTGCCGTCGCACCGGCAGCACGAGCTCGCGATGCGGCAGCAGCGCAGCGGCGGCGCGATCGTGTCGTTCGACGTGCGTCCGCACGATTCCGGCGCCGGCGACGACGCTTTGCGCCGCCACGCGTGGCGAGTGATCGATTCCTGCCGCGTGCTGTCGATCACCGCGAACTTCGGCGACGTGAAGACGACGATCACGCAT
>DATLGW010000702.1:0-2495 GCA_035540315.1 Burkholderiaceae bacterium
CTGCTGGGCGGCGTGCCGGGGGTGGAGCCCGGCAAGGTCGTGATTCTCGGCGGCGGCGTCGTCGGCGCGAACGCCGCGCTGATTGCTGCGGGAATCGGCGCGCAGGTCGTCGTGCTCGATCGGTCGCTCGACGTGCTGCGCCGGATCGCGGCGCAGTTCGGAGCGGGCGTTCAGACGGTTGCATCGACGCGTTTCGCGATCGAGCGCCACCTCCCGAGCGCGGACCTGGTCATCGGCGCGGTGCTGATCCCGGGCGCCGCGGCGCCGAAGCTGGTCACGCGCGAGATGCTGTCGCGGATGAAGCCCGGCGCGGTGCTGGTCGACGTGTCGATCGACCAGGGCGGCTGCTTCGAGACGTCGCGGCCGACGACGCACGCGGATCCGACGTATGTCGTCGACGGCATCGTCCATTACTGCGTCGCGAACATGCCGGGCGGCGTTCCGCGCACGTCGACTTTCGCGCTGAACAACGCAACGCTGCCGTTCATCCTGCAGCTGGCAGACCGCGGACCCCGCGACGCGCTGCGCGAGAACCCCCACCTGCTCGAGGGCCTGAACGTCGCGAACGGTCGGGTGACGAATGCCGAGGTCGCCGCAGCGTTGGGGCGCGAGTTCACGCCGCCGCTGGAGTCGCTGACGGCGCGGTGAACCGCGGCGCGCGGATTCGTCGCGCGGCGCGCCAGCTCAGTCGAGCATCTGCAGCACGTCCCGATAGACGGTGTCGAGCTCGGCATCGACCGACTGCGAGAACGACTGCAGGATCTCCTGTCCCACCGGAAGCGGTCCGGCGGCGTCCCGATCGGCCTCGTGGGTGATCTGCTTGAGCCGCGCGAACATCTGCCGCGCCGCTGCCTTCGGATCGTGCTGCGATCCGACGGCGGCCGCGACGATCTGGGTCAGGATCATCCGCTGCGCGAACACCTGCCCCGACAGGACCGCCAGGTCCTCGACTGCGAGTGCGGACTCCGAGCTCAGCTGGGTCCGATCCATGATCACGTTCCTCCTGCGGCGGGTGGGTTCGACACCTGCCTGAAAACATTGCAGCCGCGCCGGGAAATACGTCCCGGCGCGGCACTCGAATTCGGAGCGCTTGCCGCCGCGCCGCGTTGCGAGCGGTGCGAGCCCGGACGTATCGACCGGTACGGCATGCGAGACCCCCCTGCATGAACCCGGCCGCGCAATAGGGCCAAGCTCATCTTGAACTTCAACAAAGCAAGCCATGAGCCCGTCGCCTCTTGTTCTGGCGCGGCGAACGCGGGAGCCAATCGGGCCGTCGCGGCCCGTCGCTCGGGTATTATGAACCGATGACAGCGCTGCGACACATCATCGTCGCGACCGATTTCACCGAGGCGGCCGGTCACGCCGCGCACCGCGCTGCGCTGCTGGCG
This sequence comes from Burkholderiaceae bacterium, assembly GCA_035540315.1. Classification (GTDB taxonomy): domain Bacteria; phylum Pseudomonadota; class Gammaproteobacteria; order Burkholderiales; family Burkholderiaceae_E; genus DATLGW01. The sequence goes on from DATLGW010000702.1 coordinate 1,389, forward strand.
CAGCAGTCGGGGGCGACGCTGACGCTCGCGCACGTGACCGACGACCGGATCTGGCACCGGCTGCGCGCAGCGATCTCCGAGCCGCTGTCGTCCGAGACGGCGGCGCGCGACGCGCTGGAGCATCAGCGCGAGGCGCTGGCCAAGTCGCATTCGATTCCGGTGCAGGCGCACGAGCTCACCGGCGCCCCGGCCGCACTGCTTGCGGCCTATGCGGCCACCGTCGGCGCCGATCTGCTGGTCGCCGGACGCCACGGCGCCGACGATGCGGCTCGGTTGATCATCGGCAGCGTGGCGCTGGGGCTGGTGCGGGTTGCACCGTGTCCGGTGCTGCTGCCGCGGGATCGGCCGCAGCGCCCGTACCGCGCGATCGCGATCGGCGTCGACTTCTCCGAGGCGAGCGCGCGAATCACGCGCCGCGTGCACCAGTGGTTCGAGCGCACGCCGCTGCATCTCGTGCACGCGTACCCGCTGCCGCTGACGCCGCTGACCGGGCGCGGGCTCGCGACCGCAGACCAGGTCGCAGGTTGGAAGGCCGCGATGAAGGCCGATGCGCAGCGCGGCCTCGATGCGTTCGCGCGCGACTGCGGCCTCGCCGAACCGGTGCACCGGCATGCGGTCGAGGGCAATGCGGCCGACCTGCTGCTCGCGACTGCAGCGCAGGCCGGCGCCGACCTGATCGTCGTGGGCCGCCATACCGGCAGCCGCACCGGCGAAATCGTCGTCGGCAGCACCACGCAGAGCGTGTTGTACCTGGCCAGCCGCGACGTGCTGGTCGCTCCGGTCTGAGCGCGCCGCGCCGGCTGCGCGCTCAGCGCTTGCGTTCCGGCACGCGCCAGAAATAAACGCGGCGGCCGTTGACCGTCAGTTCCTTCTCCGGCTTCCAATCGCCCATGTCGAATGCATGCGACACGATCCGCGTGCCGGGCTTGAGCTGCCACAGCGTCGGGCGCAGCTTCAGGTTCAGCTCGGGCAGCAGGTACAGCGAGATCACCGACGCCTTGCCCAGCTCCTGCGGCGACAGCTCGAAGATGTCGCCGTGGATGAACGTCACCTTGTCGGTCACGCCCTCCTTCTGCGCATTCTCGCGCGCTTCCTTGATCCGCTGCG
>DATLGW010000703.1:0-5286 GCA_035540315.1 Burkholderiaceae bacterium
CAAACGCGAGGAGGCGTTCCAGGGCGACATCGGCGTCAGTCGCCCTGGAACGCCTCCTCGCGTTTGCGGGCAATCGATGGCAGGAACACGATCACGAGCAGGATCGCGGCGAGCACCAGCAGCGTCAGCGACAGCGGGCGCGTGAAGAACACCGTCGGGTCGCCCCGCGAGATCGTCAACGCGCGCCTGAGGTACTCCTCCATCAGCTTGCCGAGCACGAATCCGAGCAGCAGCGGCGCTGGCTCGCAATCGAGCTTCTTGAATGCGTAGCCGAGGATCGCGAACGGAATCGTCATGTAGACGTCCCAGACGTTGTTGTTGATCGAATACGCGCCGATGCAGCAGAACACTAGGATCGCGGGATACAGCACCCGGTATGGGATCGTCAGCAGCTTGATCCACAACCCGATCAGCGGCAGGTTCAGCACCACCAGCATCAGGTTGCCGATCCACATGGAAACGATCAGACCCCAGAACAACTTGGGGTTGCTCGTCATCACCTGCGGGCCCGGCTGGATGTTGTGGATCATCATCGCCGCGACCATCAGCGCCATCACCGGGTTCGTCGGGATCCCCAGCGTGAGGACCGGGATGAACGACGTCTGCGCCCCGGCGTTGTTCGCCGATTCCGGTCCAGCGACGCCTTCGATCGCGCCCTTGCCGAAGCGCTCCGGCGTCTTCGACAGTTTTTTCTCCAGCGCGTAGGCCGAGAACGAACCGAGCACCGAGCCCCCGCCGGGCAGAATGCCGAGGAACGAGCCCAGCGCAGTGCCGCGCAGGATCGCGGGGAACGCGAGCTTGAGATCGTCCCAGCGCGGGAACAGGTTCGTGACCTTCTTGACGAAGATCTCGCGCTTTTCGCGCTGCTCCAGGTTCAGGATGATTTCGGCGAAACCGAACATTCCCATCGCGATCGGCACGAAATCGATTCCGTCGGACAACTCCGGAATGTCGAACGAGAAGCGGGCGACGCCGGAGTTCACGTCGGTGCCGACCATGCCGAGCAACAGCCCGAGCACGACCATGCCGAGCGCCTTGATCACCGATCCGTGCGCCAACACGACTGCCGCGATCAAACCGAGCACCATCAGCGAAAAATACTCGGCCGGGCCGAATTTGAACGCGACTTCGGCGAGCGGCGGCGCGAATGCGCCAATCAGGAACGTCGCAACGGTTCCTGCGAAGAACGACCCGATTGCTGCAATCGCCAACGCCGGACCGGCACGGCCCTGGCGCGCCATCTGGTAGCCGTCCAGCGTCGTGACGACGGATGACGATTCGCCGGGCAAGTTGACCAGGATCGCCGTCGTGGAGCCGCCGTACTGCGCACCGTAGTAGATGCCCGCCAACATGATCAGCGCGGTCGTCGGGTCGGACATCTTGTAGGTCGCCGGGAGCAGCATCGCGATCGTCGCGAGCGGTCCGATCCCCGGCAAGACGCCGATCAGCGTGCCGAGCAGCACGCCGATGAAGCAGTACGTGATGTTCGTGAGCGTGAGCGCGGTGCTGAATCCGAGCCCTAGATTCGCCAGCAGTTCCATCGTCCGCTCCCGTCAGCGCGTCAGGAAGACCGGCCAGACGGGGAACTGCAGCTCCAGGCCCTTGACGAACACCAGCCAGGAACCGACGACGAGGATGACGGCGGCGATCGAAGTGTCGCGGAAGCTGAACTCGTGGCTGGCGAACGCCGACGCGAAAATCAGCGCGACCATCGCGATCACGAATCCGAGGTAGGGCAGCAGCAGCGCGAACAACACGACCGAGAACAGGACCACGAACAGCGCCATGAAATCGATCCGCTCGACCTTCAGCTCTTGCGCAGCCGCACGCAGCGCCGGCAGCGCAACCAGCAGACCGAGCACGACCAGCAGCCCGCCCAGCACGGTCGGGAAATACGCCGGCCCCATCTTGGCGGCCGTGCCCATCTGGTAGTCCTGCGACCAGTACATGAACGCGATGCCGAACGCGATGAACATCAGGCCGGACCAGAAGTCGCGCTGATTGCGGATCCGCATGGTCATCTCCCCGCTTGAACTTGGTCGCCGGCTCGTATACCGCCGCGTCGGCACTCTACCTGTTTTCGCGCTGCCGCAGAAGCAGCAGCAGGAGCAGCCGCCGACGAAAGCCCGGCAGCATAGCGACTTGTCGCTTCGACGACAAGCGCGACGTTGGAGAGATTGCTTGCGGAAACCTTGCGCCGCAGCAATCGATACGGCTGCAGCGAAACGCGAGCTCTGGCCGGATCATGACCGGAGCGCGCCAGCGCGACGTGCGTCGCAGTTCGACAGTCAATCGACCGTCGCGCCCGACAGCTTGACGACCCGCGCGTACTTTTCCTGCTCGGCGCGGACGAAGCGCGCGAACTCCGCGGGCGTCAGCGGCGCAGGCTCGGCGCCCAGTCGCGCAAGGCGCTCCTTGATCTCGGCGCTTGCGAGCGCCGCAGCGAATTCGTCGTGCAGCCGCTGCACGATCGCCGGCGGCGTGCCGCCCGGCGCGAACACGCCGAACCACGTATTGATGTCGAAGCCGGGCAGGCCGGCTTCGGCGACCGTCGGCAGCTCGGGCATTGCCGACGCCCGGGTCGCGGTCGTGACGGCGAGCGCCTTCAGCCGGCCGGCGCGGATCTGCGGCGTTGCCGACGCGAGGTTGTCGAACATCAGGTCGGTCTGGTTCGCGAGCAACCCGAGCTGCGCCGGTGCGGCACCGGCATACGGAATGTGAACCATCCGAATGCCCGCCATCGCCTTCAGCAGCTCGCCGGCCAGGTGACCGGCGCTGCCGTTGCCGCCGGAGCCGAAATTCAGCTGGCCCGGATGCCGTTTCGCATAATCGATCAGATCGCGCACCGACGCGATCTTCAGCCGCTCGGCGGTCGCCGGGTTCAGCACCAGCACGTTCGGCACCGACGCGACCCGGATCACCGGAGCGAAGTCGCGATTCGCGTCGTACGGCATCTTCGGATACAGCGACGGGTTGATCGCATGCGTGGCGACCGCGCCCATCACGATCGCGTGACCGTCGGGCGCCGCTTTCGCGACGTGCTCGGCGCCGATGTTGCCGCCGGCGCCGGCACGGTTCTCGACCAGCACGGGCTGGCCCAGCGGTTCGCGCACCCGCTCGGCGAGCGCGCGGGCGACCTGATCGAGCGGACCGCCGGGCGGGTAGGGGACGACGAACCGGATCGGCTTGGAAGGGAAAGTCTGCGCATGCGCGGAACGCGCAAACGGCCAGCCGGTCGCCGCCGCGGTCGCGGCAACGGCCAGCCCGAGTACGGAGCGCCGGTCGGGCATTGCTGCGAGTCTCCTTCGGGGTCGCGGGACGGTTACTTCGGCAGCGCTTCGAGCAGCCGAGCGAGCTCGACTGCGCTGCGCACGCCCATCTTGCTGAATACGTTCGCGCGGTGCACCTCGACGGTGCGCACGCTGATGCCGAGCTCGTCGGCAATCACCTTGTTCAGCTTGCCCGCCAGGATCAGGTCCATCACTGCGCGCTCGCGCGCAGTCAGCCGCTCGAGCCGAGCGCGCAGCTCCTCGACCGAAGTCGCGCGCTGCAGCCGCTGCGCGGCCACCGCCAGCGCCTCGATCACGCGGTCGACGAGCCGGTTGTCGTTCGACGGTTTCTCGAAAAAGTCGAACGCGCCGTTCTTGACCGCATCGACTGCCATCGAGATGTCGGCATGACCGGTCAGGAAGATCACCGGCGCCGGCAGCGCCGGGTAGCGCGCGCGCAGCCGGTCGAACAATTCGAGCCCGGAGATGTCACGCATTCGCACGTCGAGGAGCAGGCAGGTCGGCACCCGCAGCCATTCGGGGTTGTGATCGATGTAGGCAAGGAACGCCTCGGCGCTCGGATGGTGCTCGGTCTGCAGGCCGCGCGACGCGAACAGCAGGCTCAGCCCGTCGGCGAGCACCGCGTCGTCCTCGACGATGTGGACCTGGCTGTCCGGAGCCGGGGCGGCCGGTTGGTCGGTGCGGGTCGCTGTGGTTGTCAACGGCATGGCAGTGCGAAGTAGAAGATCGAGCCGCCGCCGGGGCGCGGCCGGTAGCCCAGGTGGCCGGAATGCTGTTCGATCACCGAGCGGCACAGGTTCAACCCCAGACCCATGCCGTCGTTCTTGGTGGTGAAGAACGGCGTGAACAGTCGAGGAACGACTTCGGGCGGCACGCCGACGCCGCGGTCGCAGATCGAGATCTCGACCCGCGCCCCGCGCTCGTCGCCGGCGATCCGGCTGGCGCGGATCTCCAGCCAGCGTTGCTGCGGCTCGATCGACGCCATCGATTCGATGCCGTTGCGGGTCAGGTTCAGCACGACCTGCTCGAGCAGGATCCGGTCGCCGTCGATGCGGGTGCCCGGCTCGATGCGCCACGTGAAGCGAGCGCCGATCCGCTTGGCCTGCAGCTGAATCAGCGGCTCGATTCCGCGCACCAGCTGCTCGACCTCGATCGACTGGCGCTCGAGCGCTCGGCTGCGAACGAAATCCTGCACCGACTGGATCACTTGCGCCGCCCGGTCGGTCTGGGAGCGGATCCGCGCCAGCGCGCCGCGCAGCCGGTCGAGCGTGGCCGGCGGCGACGCGAGCAGGTTCTCGCAGGCCGTCGCGTAGCTGGTGATCGCAGCCAGCGGCTGGTTCAGCTCGTGCGACAGCGCCGACGCAACCTCGCCGAGCATCGACAGCCGCGAGTGCGACTGCAGCTTCTCCTGCTGCCGCCGGTTCAGCTCCTCGATCCGCTTCTGGTCGGACAGATCGAGCACCGAGCTCATCCAGCCGGTGTGCCGGCCGGTCGCATCGATCAGCGGCGCCTCGTGGATCAGCACCGGCAGCCGCGACCCGTCCTTGCGCATGAACACCGTCTCGTACCCCTGTCGATTCACCGCACCGGCGACCATCATCGCATGCCGCTGGTCCGACTCCTCCTGCACCTCGGGGGCGACGTACGGCATCGGCGAGCCGCGACCGATCAGCTCGCTCGACGCATAGCCGGTCATCTCGCAGAACGCCGGGTTCACGTAGGTGATCCGCCCGTGCAGGTCGCGCGCGAGCAGCCCCGTCACCAGCGAGTCCTCCATCGCCTTGCGAAACGCATGCTCCTCGCGCAGCGCCCGCTCGGCACGGGTGCGGCGCGTGACGTCGGTCCACAGCAGAAAGCCGGCGATGCCCAGCGCGATCGACACCAGCGCCAGCATGCCGGTCAGCAGGTTCGGCACCAGTTTCGGCTCGCCGAGCAGGCTCTCGGCTCGCAGCAGCATCGTCGTGCCCGGCAGCTCGATGGAGGCGGCCGCGGTGGG
>DATLGW010000704.1:0-1778 GCA_035540315.1 Burkholderiaceae bacterium
GGCGAGGCGGCAGCGCGGATTGCGCGCGCCGATGGCGTTCCGCTGGCGATCGCGCTGCCGCAGACCGGCAGCGCCCGCATCGAAGTGCCGGTTCCACGGCACGTCGTCATTCCGGGCACCGTGCAAGCGTTCGACCTCGTGCAGGGCGTGCGGCACGCGGCCACAATCGCGACCGAACGCGGGATCGCGCACCTGCAGTGGCCGCAGTCCGCCGCTGCGCCGCAGGGACCGGTGCTCGTCTGGCTGGCGGGGGATCCGCCGGCATGAGCGATTCCAGCGGGCGCCGCAGCCGGCTGATCAACGTTGGCGAAGCGGCCGACCGGATCCGGGACGGAATGACGATCGCGATCGGCGGCTTCATCAACGCAGGACATCCGATGCCGATCGTGCGCGAGTTGATCCGGCGCGGCGTGCGCGACCTGACGGTCGTCGGCCCGGCCTCCGGCGGGCTCGATCTCGACCTGCTCGTGGCCGCAGGATGCGTGCGCCAGCTCGTCAGCTGCTATTTCGGCGCGGAGACGCTGGCGCCGATCGCGCCGATGATCCGGCGCGCGTCCGAGCGCGCCGAGGTCGACATCTTCGAATGCGACGAGGGAATGTATTACGCTGCGCTGCGCGCAGGCGCTCAGCGCCTGCCGTTCCTGCCGACCCGCGCCGGCGTCGGCACCAGCTATCCCGAGGTCAATCGGCAGCTGAAGGTGTTCAGCGACCCGGTTCGCGGTGAGCCGCTGCTCGCAGTGCCGGCGATCCGCCCGGAGATCGCGCTGCTGTATGTCGCCGCGTCGGACGTGTTCGGCAATGCGCAACACGCTGGAACCGGCTACGGCGACCGGGCACTGTATCGGGCTGCGGATTGCACGATCGTGTTCGCCGAGCGGATCGTGTCGAACGAGGAGATCCGCCGCGATCCTGCGAAGACTTCGATCCCCGGCGCCGACGCGGTCGTGCGCGCGCCCTACGGGGCGCACCCGTTCGCGAGCGCGGGCTGCTATCGAATCGACGAAGACCATCTGCGCGAATACCTGTCGGCCTGCGACGCGCTGGCGCGCGACGGCGAGCGCGCGCCGCTGGAGGCGTACCTGCAGCGCTACGTTCACGAGCCGCGGGATCATGTCGAGTACCTCGAAGCGGTCGGCCTGCGGCGGCTGCTGGCGCTCGCGGAGCATTGAGCCTGCAACAGGCGCGGGACTTGCAAACCGATGGATTCGCCCGAACGCAGCGGATGCACGATCGACGAGCTGAATGCCGTCTTCCTGTCGCGCCAGATCCGGGATGGCGAGCGGGCGCTGATCGGCGCGAACCTGCCGGTCCCGCGCGCCGGCGTGCTGCTCGCTCATCTGCATCACGGCCCGAACATGACCGTGATGCTCGCGCACACCCGCACCAATCTGTACGATCAGCCGAGCGTTCCGAACTTCCGCTCGCTCACCGACTGGCGCCAGGCCCGCTGGGCCGAGTCGTATTATCTGCACCACGACGTGTTCGAGGCGTTCGACAAGCTCACCGACCTGTTCGTCGTGGGCGCGCTGCAGATCGACTGCTTCGGCAACTCGAACCTGATCGCTACCGGCAACGACAGCCGAAAACCGCGATTCCGCGGTCCCGGCGCCGTCGGGACGCCCAGCGCCGCGGTGTCGATCGGCCGCTATTACCTGTACGTCGCCGCGCACGACCGCAGAATCTTCGTGCCGCGCTGCGACTTCGTGTCGACGTTCGGGTGGGGCGAGGGCGGCGACCACCGAGAGCGCCTCGGCTTCCCGGGCGGCGGCCCCCGCTAC
>DATLGW010000705.1:0-2285 GCA_035540315.1 Burkholderiaceae bacterium
AGCAGTGGCCCGCGCCGCCCGCGGCGGCGCCGGGCGTCGAAGAGCGGGCGTTCTGGCGCAGTGCCGGGGAGCGGCTGCTGCACTGCCTGGACCAGCTGCCGATGCCGCAGCGCAGCGCTTTTCTGCTGCACCATGGCGACGGGCTCGCACTGGTCGAGGTCGCGCAGATCCTCGACGTCGGATTCGAGACCGCGAAGACCCGGCTGCGGTATGCGATGAGCAAGCTGCGAACGTGCATGGGCGCGTATCTCGCGCCCGAGGCGACCGATCCGCGCCGAGCCACGGCCGACACGTCCGAAGGCGCGCATCGTTCGATGGGAGAACGCCGGTGAAAGACGAGCAACCGGCATCTGACGACGCGTTCCCGCGCGACCCGTGGCTGCGCGAGGCGCTGCGTCATGCGCCGGATGCCGAAGCGGCTCCGCCCAGGGCGGTTTCTGACGCGATCCTGCGGCAGGCGCACGCATCGGCGCCGCGGCGGCCGCGTTCGACCGTTGGCAGTTGGATCGATCGCAGCTGGGCGTGGTTAGCTCGGCCGCAATCGGCGGCTGCAGTCGCCGCAATCTTCGCAGCGACGGTCCTGGCGCTGATGTTCGGCTCGGGCGCGTTGGAAGACAAGGTCCGACAACAGCCGGAGGCGGCAGTCGAACTCGCGCACGCCCCCGCGCCGGCCGAAGCTCCGGAGCCGATCCGCGCGCAGCGCGATGCGCGCCGCGAGTCGGCTCAGCTCGCACCGGCCGCGCCTGCGCCGCCGGTCGCGGCAGATCGCGCGCTGCAGCCGGCACCCGCAGCCCGGACTGCGCGGGCACGCGCGGATACGGCCGCCGATCCGCTGATGAGCGCGGCTTCGCAGATCGCGGCACGCGCGGACGCGCTGCGCTGGACGATCGGAACCCGCACGCATGCGCATGGCGTGGATCAGCAGGCTTGGTTCGACGAGCTCAGAGCTGCAACGGCCGACCGCTGGCAGCCGTCGAACGCGAGCGGCGAACCGCTGCAGGGGGTGCGACTGCGGCTGACCGCCGACTCCGCGCCGCTGGCCGACGTGGTGCTCGCCGACCACGGGATCGAATGGCGCAGCGCCGGCGCCACCTGGTTCGCGCCGCTGCCGCAACCGATTGCCGCGCGGCTGCGCGAGATCGCGCAGCGCTGGTGAGCTGGGGGGCGCGACCGTCGATCCGAAACGCGGAGCCGGGCCGCTGCGAGTCGCGGCGGCCTCGCTCGGTGCCTCTGCCCCGTCGTCAGTTCGAACCGGGCGCCGCCGCGCCGGCGCTCGGCGGAATCGGCTCGGGTACCTTGTTCTTCACCGCGGGGATCGACTGCAGGTAGCTGAAGATCGCATCGAGATCCGAGTCCGTGAAATGCTTGTACATCGGGATCGGCATCGGCGGCAGGATCGGCCGCCCGCGTCCCATGTGCCGGCCGGTGCGGATCGTCTCGACGAAATTGCGCTGCGTCCACTTGCCCAGGCCGGTTTCCGGGTCCGGCGTCAGGTTCGCCGTGAAGCTGATTCCCCACGGCCCAGACCATGCCGTGTTGGTCACGGCAGCCGCAACCATCCAGGGACCCACGGGCTTCGGCGGCGGCGGCAGCGACATGTCTTGCGGATGCCCGGACAGCATCCGCTCCATGTCGGGCTCGGGCCCGTTCGGCCCCACTTTCCACGGCGTGTGGCAGTCGTTGCAACCGGCGACCGTCACGAGGTAGCGCCCGCGGGCCACCTTGTCGGCAGCGCCCGGCGCCGCCTTCGCCGCCGGCGCGGCAGCACTGCGGTCGGTTGCCAGTGCCGCCGGATGCGCCGCTGCGAGCGCCGCCGCCCATGCGAGTGCCGAAATGCGTGTTGCGTCGATCATGTCGTGCTCCGTCATCGTTGAAGGTCTTCGCGGATCCAGCGTTCGATCACAGCGACGCCTTCGCGATCGGTGATCGTGACGCCCAGCGGCGGCATCCGCGTATACGGGTTGCTGGAAGCGATCCGCCGCGCGAGCAGCGCCGCGCGGGCTGGAATGGCCTTCGGCGTCGCGCCCGACGGCTGCTCGGCGCTCGCGCTGCGCAGCAGCGACTCGACCGTCGCAGTCGCGCTGCCATTCGGGTTCGACACCTGCTGGGCAAGCGTCAGATCCAGCCCCGCCAGAGCGCCCGAGCCGTTGTGACAGTGCCCGCAGTTCGCGTGCAGGTAACCCATCGCGGCGCGCGCCGTCGGCGTCGCTGCCTCGATGCGAGGCGGCTGCCGCAGCAGGCGGCGCGGCAGGTTCCGCAGCCATCCGAGCGCCGCGAGCTTCGAC
>DATLGW010000706.1:0-2451 GCA_035540315.1 Burkholderiaceae bacterium
GCCTCGATTGCGCGCTGGATCGGCGCGGCGCCGCGCCGATCCAGCGCGCAATCGAGGCCGGAGATCGCGAGACCGGAATCACGATCATGCAGATGGATGCCGGACTCGATACCGGTCCGATCCTGCTGACGCATTCGATTCCGATCGCCGACGACGATACCGGCGCGACGCTGCACGACAAGCTGGCCGAGTTGGGGGCGCAGGCGATCGTCGATGCGCTGGCTCGGCTCGAGCGCGGCGAGCTCGCGCCGCTGCCGCAGCCGCAGGACGGCGTCACCTATGCGCGCAAGATCGGCCGCGACGACGCATGGCTGGACTGGACGCTGCCGGCGCCGGCGCTGGCGAACCGGGTGCGCGCTTTCGACCCGGTGCCCGGCGCTGCGACGGCGCTCGCAGCGGCCGATTCGCCGGTGCTGAAGATCTGGCGCGCGGCGCCCGAGCCGCTGCCGCGCCCGGCGGCGCCAGGCACCGTGATCCTCGCCGAAGCCGACCGAATCGTCGTGGCCGCCGGCAACGCGACCGCGCTGCGGCTGCTCGAGCTGCAGCGTCCCGGCGGACGGCGGCTGCCGGCGGCCGAGTTCCTGCGCGGTCATCCGCTGGCTGCCGGCGCGCAGCTGCGCGCTGCGCCGCCGCGCGCCGATTGATTCGCGCGCGTTCGCCCGCATATCTGCGGCGACGACAGGAGGGACTCTGATGTTCAACTGGCTGAAGACGGCATTGCTGATGGCGGCGATCACCGCGCTGTTCGGCGTGGTCGGTTCGGCGATCGGCGGACAACAGGGCATGGTGCTCGCACTGGGGTTCGCGCTGGCAGCGAACTTCTTCGCGTACTGGTTCTCCGACCGCATGGTGCTGCGCATGTACGGTGCGCAGGAAGTCGACGAGGTCAGCGCGCCGCAGCTTTACGCGATGGTGCGCGAGCTCGCGCTGCGCGCGAACCTGCCGATGCCGCGGGTGTACCTGATCCACGAGGATGCGCCGAACGCGTTCGCGACCGGGCGCAACCCGAGCCATGCGGCAGTGGCCGCGACCACCGGGCTGCTGCGGCTGCTGAGCGCGCGCGAGCTGCGCGGCGTGATGGCGCACGAGCTGGCGCACGTGAAGCACCGCGACATCCTGATCTCGACGATCTCGGCGACGATGGCCGGCGCGGTGTCGGCGCTGGCGAACTTCGCGCTGCTGTTCGGCGGACGCGATGCGCACGGGCGTGCGACGAATCCGATCGCCGCGCTCGCGGTCGCGCTGCTGGCGCCGATCGCGGCGATGATGATCCAGATGGCGATCTCGCGCGCGCGCGAGTTCGACGCCGATCGGCTCGGCGCGCAGCTGTGCGGCGATCCGCAGGCGCTCGCGAGCGCGCTCGACAAGATCGATCGCTACGCGCGCCGGATCCCGCTGGCGGCGGCGAATGCGCACCCGGAGACCGCGCAGATGCTGATCCTGAATCCGCTGTCGGGACGCGGCCTGCAGGGGCTGTTCGCGACGCATCCGCCGACCGAGGAGCGCATCGAGCGGCTGCTGGCGATGGCGTCGCCCGGATGGCGGCCGATGGCGGCGCGGTGACGGGCGCCGGCGACGGCGCCGGCGGATCGCGGGCCGCGCTCGCGGTCGAGATGCGCGCCGCCGCCGCCGCCGTGGCCGCAATGGCGGCTGGCCAGCGGCTGCCGGCAGCGCTGGCTGCGGCGCTGGCTGCGCTGCCGCCGGCGTCGCGGCCGCCGGCGCAGGACATCGCATATCAGACGGTCCGGCGGCTGGGCACCGTACGGGGCTTGGCCGATGCGCTGAACGCGCGCAAGCCGTCGGCGCCGATCGCGGCGCTGCAATGGGTCGCGCTGGGGCAGCTGCTCGAGCCGCAGCGCCACGAGGCCGTGATCGTCGATCAGTCCGTCGCCGCGGTGCGCGCCGATCCGCGCACCGCCGCCGGTGCGGGCTTCGTCAACGCGACGCTGCGTCGTTTCCTGCGCGAGCGCGAATCGCTGCTCGCCGCAGTGCACGCGCGGCCGGTGGCCCGATGGAATCACCCGCAGTGGTGGATCGACGCGTTGCAGCGGCACTATCCGCAGCAGTGGATGCAGATCCTCGATGCGGGCAACGCGCAGCCGCCGATGACGCTGCGAGTCAACCGCCGCGCCGCCACGCCGGCGCACTACCTGGCGCTGCTGCACGAGGCCGGCCTGCAGGCGCGGTCCACCGGGCCCGATGCGCTGACGCTGCACGCGCCGGTGCCGGTCGAGCGGTTGCCCGGGTTCGCGCAGGGCCTGGTCTCGGTGCAGGACGCGGGCGCGCAGCTGGCTGCGTTGCTGCTCGATCCGCAGCCGGGCGAGCGCGTGCTCGACGCCTGCGCGGCGCCCGGCTGCGGATCGAGCAGCAACGCAGCCAGCTGCGCGCCCGCGTCCTGCACCGAGACCAGGCCCTGCGCGAACCCGGGCAACCGCTCGACCGGCACCGGCG
>DATLGW010000707.1:0-11927 GCA_035540315.1 Burkholderiaceae bacterium
CTTGTACAGGTTGCGCAAGCGGAACCGCTCCGGCACCGTGTCGAGCGCCCAGAAGTTCACCATGTCGAGCGCGCCGCACGAGCCGACGTACGGGAGGCGGCTGCGAACGATCGAATCGAGCCGCTCGGGGCCCGCCGACAGCACGCCGCCGACGATCTCGTCGGCGACCTCGGTGGTCGTGATGTCGATGACGCCGGCGAGCAGCCCCGAGTCGGCCAGCTTCTCCATCGACTGGCCGCCGGTGCCGGTCGCGTGGAACACCAGGCAGTCGTACTCGTCCTCGAACAGCCGGCTGACCGCCTGCACGCACGGCGTGGTCACGCCGAACATCGTCAGTGCGATCGCCGGGCGGGTTTCGGTGGCGCGCTGCTCGGTGCGGGCGTAGGCGATCATGCCGGCGAGCGCATGCGCGGCATTCGCCAGCACGCGTTCCGAGATCCGGTTGATTCCCGACACATCGGTGACCGAATACATCATGCAGATGTCCGACGGCCCGACGTAAGGCTTGACGTCGCCCGAGGCGACCGTCGACACCATCACCTTCGGCACGCCGATCGGCAGCCGGCGCATTGCGGCGGTCGCCATCGACGTGCCGCCCGATCCGCCGGCCGAGATCAGGCCGCCGAGGTCGCGGCGGGTGACGATGAAGCGCTCGAATGCGACGGCCATTTCGGCAACCGCCGATCCGCGATCGCCGCTGAAGACCGCCCGCTCGCCCTGCGGATGATGGCGGGCGACCTCGCGCGGATGAATCGTTGCCGACGACGGCTTGCCCGACGTCGACAGGTCGACGGTGATCGCCCGAACCCCGAGCTTCTCCAGGCAGTTGCGCAGGTAGAAGAGCTCGCGCCCCTTGGTGTCGAACGTGCCGGCAACGTACGCGGCGCGCCCGACGGTCGCCGCGACGGGAAACTCGACGACGCGCGCATCGCCGCGCGCGCTGGCCGCTGCCGCAGCGCGGCCGCCGGCGCCGCCGATGCGGCGGTCGCGCGGCTGTGCGTTCGGATCGGACGCATTCCACCGGTTCACCCCGCGGACCGCCCGCTCCTCGCCGTACGGCGACCGCGGCGGCGAGTCGTCGCCGGCGCGCTTGACCGTGAACACGCGCGTTTCCGGGGGCTCGTCGGCCGGTTCGGCGGACCGGGCAGCCGCGTCGTCGCCCGGCTCATCGAGCGCCTCGTGCGCGCCGCGGCCCACGCCGAGCAGCCGTTGCTGCATGTCCGTGTCGGCAGCGAGCTCGGCGGCGGGCATCGCGCGCGCGAGCCTGCCGTTGACCATCACCGCGATCGTGTCGGCCACGTCGATCGCGACGCCGAGGTTCTGCTCGATCAGCAGCACCGAGATCAGGCCGTCCTCGGCCAGCGTCTTCAACATGCCCGCGACCTGCTGCACGATCACCGGCGCGAGCCCCTCGGTCGGCTCGTCCATCACCAGCAGCTTCGGGTTGAACAGCAGCGCGCGTGCGATCGCCAGCATCTGCTGCTCGCCGCCGGACAGCTGTGCGCCGCCGTTGTTGCGCCGCTCGGCCAGCCGCGGGAACGTCTGGTACACGCGCTGCACGGTCCAGGGGCCGCGGCGGCCGCCGCTCGCCAACCGCAGATGCTCGTCGACCGTCAGCGACGGCCACACGCGGCGCCCCTGCGGCACGTAACCGACTCCCTTGTCGGTGATCAGGTTCGGCGGCAGCCCGAGGATCTCGTCGCCCTCGAGCCGTACGCTGCCGGCGGCGGGCACGAGCCCGACGATCGCGTTGCACAGCGTCGTCTTTCCCATGCCGTTGCGCCCGACGACCGCAAGCACGCCCCGCTGCAGCGTCAGCGACACCGACTGCAGCGCGTGCGCGCGTCCGTAGTAGACGTCGAGGTTCTGCACCTCGAGGATCGGCGCCCCGGGCGGGCGCGCGCCGTCGTCGCGGCCGCGCGAGAACCAGCTCATCGGCGACGCCCCCTGCCGGCTGCGATCATGCGTGGTGACCTCCCATGTAGATCGCCTGGACCTCGGCATCGTTCTCGATCTGCTCGGGCGTTCCGTGCTTGAGCACGCGGCCGTTGTGCATCACCGTCACGCGCTCGACGACCCGCAGCGCGATGTCGAGGTCGTGCTCGATCAGCACGAAGCCCATGTGCGGCGGGAACTGGCCCAGCAGCGCGACCAGCTCGCGGCGCTCGGCCGGCGACAGTCCGGCCGCGGGCTCGTCGAACAGGATCAGTCGCGGCGCGCCCGCGAGCGCCATGCCGATCTCGAGCTGGCGCTGCTGCCCGTGCGCCAGCGCCGAAACCGGCTGCTCGGCGATATGCGAAAGCCGCACCCGCTCGAGCAGATCCTGGGTCGCGATGCGCGACGCGTGCGATGCGCGCGGCCGCAGCATGCTGAAGCGGCCACGCGAGACGCCGCGCACCGCGAGGAACAGGTTGTCCCGCACCGACAGGTCGCGAAACAGCAGCGAGGACTGGTAGGTCCGGCGCAGCCCGCGCCGGATCCGCTCGAACGGCGGCAGCTCGGTCACGTCCTCGCCGAAGAAAAGGACCCGCCCGGCGGTGGGCGGGAAATCGCCGGTGACTGCATTGAACAGCGTCGTCTTGCCGGCGCCGTTGGCGCCGAGAATCGCCCGCCGCTCGCCGGCTGCCACCGTCAACGTCACGTCGTCGATCGCGCGCAGCGCGCCGAAGCTTCGCGTGACGCCCTCGAGCACGAGGGCGTCGCCGGTTGCGATCGCCACGCCCGGGCCGCGGGACAGCGCGCTGTCCGCGGCCCGGTTCGCAGCCGGAGTCGATGCCGACGCAGCCATCGTCGCGCGCGGTTCGGCCTCAGGACGGGCAGGCGACGTCGCGCGAGCCCAGGCCCATCTTCTCGAACTCGGCCTTCGGCAGGTTCAGCTGCTGGTTCACCTGCGGGATCACCTTGACGACGCGGTTGTAGAACGAGCCGTCGGCCGCCTTCGACACTTCGGTGATGAACGTCGGGCCGACCGCCTGGCGGTTCTCGTCGAGCTTGATGTCGCCGACCGGGGTCTTCAGCGTCATCTTCGACAGCGTCTCGCGCAGCTTCGCCTGGTTGTTCGACAGGTCACCTTTCACCGCGTCGAGCGCATCGAGCGCCGCCTTGGTGTTGATGTAGTAGTTGAACGCGAACAGCGACGGGCTCGGGAAGCCGTCCTTGAAGTTGGTCTTGTACGACTCGACGAACTTCTTCCACTCGGGGGTGTCGATCCGGTCGGCGATCGGCCCCGCCGAGATCGTCCCCAGCAGCGACTCGCGACGCTTGCCGCGGAAGTTCAGCACGGTCTGATCGACGGTGATCGACCCGCCGATCATCGGCTTGTTGCCGCCGGCCTGCTCGTACTGCGTCAGGAAGTTCACCGCGTCCGAGCCGCCCAGGATCACCAGCAGCGCATCGACGTCCTGCGGCAGCTTCGCGATCACCGACGCGTAGTCCTTGCTGCCCAGCGGCACCCACGCCTTGTGCACGACCTGGCCGCCGACCTTGCAGTAGCCGGCCATGAAGCCCTGCGCCTGCGAGTACGGGAACGCGTAGTCCTCGGCGATCAGCGCGACCCGCTTGTAGCCCTTGTCCTTGAACGCGTACTCGCCCAAGCCGACCATCCACTGCGCGCCTTCCGTGTTGAAGCGGAAGAAGTTCGGCGACGGGTTGACCAGCGTCGTCGCCTGCGCGCCCGACGAGCCGTTGATGAACGTCACCTGCGGCTGGGTCTTCGAATAGTCCTTGACCGCGATGCCCTCGGAGCCCGACAGCGGTCCGATCAGGATCTGGACCTTGTCCTGCTCGACCAGCTTGCGGGCCGCATCGACCGCGACGTTCGGCTGCGCGTTCGACGACGCGCGGATCATCTCGATCTTCTTGCCGCCGGCCGTGAAATTGCGCTCGCGCAGCGCAAGCTCGGCGCCGCGCATGCTGTCCTGGCCCGACACCGCGAACGGGCCCTCCAGCGTTGCCAGCACGCCCATCCGCAACGTCTCCTGCGCGCTCGCGCCGCCGGCGAACGCCGCGAACACTGCGCCGCCGATCAGCGTGCGGACCAGATTCCTTCTGCTCTGTCTCACTATCGTCTCCTTCTGTCGTAACGCGGCCGTGGCCGCAAGAAAAGAACCTTCGGAAAATCCCGTTCCAGCGTTGCGAGCGGCGGCTTGGATCTCATGCAGCCGCCTCGCGATCCGTCCGCGCGCCGCCGGCGGCCGCGCGCGCTCCCGCCGACTGCTGCAGCCGGCGAATCCGCGCCCACCAGCCGAGCAACCCGTCGGGCGAAAACAGCACGATCAGCAGGAATACCCCGCCGATCACCAGATTGAATCGCTCGCGATCGACCAGGTCGATCGCGAAGTTCTGCAGCAGCACGAACACGATTGCGCCGATGAACGGACCGATCGGATGCCGCATGCCGCCGAGCACCGCGACGATCAGGATGTTGATCAGCGCGCCGGTTCCGACCTGGCCCGGGGAGATCAGGCTGGTGTACCAGACCAGCAGTATGCCGGCGATCGCGGCGATCAGTCCGGCGAGCGCATGCGCGGCGATCCGGTGCGCGGTGACGTTGAAGCCCAGCGAGTTCATCCGGCGCGGATTGTCGCGGATGCCCTGCAGCGCGATGCCGAACGGCGCGCGGATCAGATACTTGACGAAGAAGTAGCCTGCCAGCGCCCAGAACAGCGCCAGGTAGTAATAAGCCATCGGAGAGCGCAGGTCCAGCCCGGCGATGACCGGCGGGTAGACCTTGGAGAATCCCTGAAAGCCGTTGAAGACCGCGTAGTTCTGCTGCGCCAGATAGAAGAACGCCACGCCGATCGCCAGCGTGATCATGATCGTGTAGATGCCCTCGGTGCGCACCGACAGCCAGCCGATGAACGTCGCGACCAGCGTCGCGATCCCGATCGCGATGAAGACCGCGAGCCACCACGGCCAGCCCAGGCTGATGTTCGTCTCGGCGCTGGTGCCGAAGATCGCCACCATGTAGGCGGACACGCCTGCGACCGTCATCTGCGACAGCGACACCATGCCGCCGTAACCGGCGAGCAACGTCAGCGACAGCGCGATCAGCCCGAGCACCAGCGCCTGCCCGGCGATCTGGAACGTGAAGAACGGCGTCGCGAACCACGGATACGCCAGCACCGCCAGCAGCACCAGCACGTGCCGCGCCGATACGCGCTGCCAGACCCACTTCAGCCACTGCGGCGCGTTCTGGTCGGAGTAATCGGGCAGACCGTCGGCAGTGGCCCGCGGGGAACCGGCCCCGGGCGCGCCGCCGGGATCGTTGCGACGTGCCGCGGACGCTGCGGCGGCCGAGCGCGCCGACGCCGAACCCGACCATGCCGAGCGCGGCCACGCCTGGCGGCCTGCGCCCGAATTCATCGCCTTGCGCCAGTTCGCCGCCATCACGCCCGCCCCAGCAGGCCCTGCGGCCGGAACGCCAGCACCACGACCATGATCACGAACGTGAACGCGATGCCGTAGGTCGGCGCGTACGCCAGGCCGAACTGCTCGGCCAGCCCGATCAGCACGGCGCCGATGCCGGCGCCGACCACACTGCCCATGCCGCCGACGATGACGACCACCAGCGACGCGAGCAGATACCGCGTGTCCTCGCCCGGCGCCAGCGACAGTGCAGTGCCCCCGACGACGCCGGCGAAGCCGGCCAGACCTGCGCCGATCGCGAACGTGATCGCGAACACGCGCTGCACGTTCACGCCCGAGGCCGACAGCATCGCGCGGTCGTCGACGCCGGCGCGGATCATCATGCCGACGCGGGTGCGGTTCAGGAACCACCACAGCGCGATGCCGATCACGATCGACGTCGCCAGCAGCACCAGCCGGTAGGTCGGGAACACGTTGACGATCGGCAGCGGCGTGCTGCCGTAGATCCAGCGCGGCGGATCGAACGTGTAGATCTCGCCGCCGAATATCCACAGCATCACGTCGGCGAGCACGATCGACAGCCCGATCGTCACCAGCGTCTGCCGCAGGTCCTGACCCTGCATGTAGCGGAACACTCCGATCTGCAGCACCAGGCCCACGATCGCCGCGCTCGCGAAACCGGCAGCGACCGCGAGCAGCCAAGAGCCGCTCGCCTCGCCGACCACGTAGCCGACGTAGCCGCCCATCAGGTACAGCGAGCCGTGCGCGAGGTTCACGTTGCGCATCAGGCCGAAGACCAGCGTGAAGCCGCTGGCGACAAGGAAATAGAGCGCCGCCAGCGTCAGCCCGTTCAGCGCCGTCAGCAGGAACAGCCGCGGGTTGTCCGCCAGGCCCCAGATCGCGAACACGGCAATCGGCAGGCCGAAGAACGCCCGCCAGAACCAGGTCCGCCAGCTCGCGCCGGCGGCCCGCTGCGGCGCGGGTGTGGCGGTCGCGGGAATCGCAGCCATCACGCCGCCGACAGCGACCAGCGGGTCGTGCGGGCCGAGCGGATCTCCGGCTCCTTCGCCCACACGCCGTCCTTCATCACGCCGAGCATCCGCGCCGGCTGCCGCAGCACCGACAGGTCGGTCAGCGGATCGCCGTCGACGAGCAGCAGGTCGGCGAGGAAGCCTTCGCGAATCACGCCGAGGTCGTTGCGCATCATGATCGCGCCGCCGTGGCGGGTCGCGGACTCGATCGCCTCCATCGGCGTGAAGCCGAGGTACTTGACGAAGTACTCGAGGTCGCGCGCGTTCTCGCAGTGCGGCGTGAACGCGAAGCCGTAGTCGCCGCCGGGCAGCACCCGCACGCCGCGCTTGTGCATCGCGCGCAGCGACTCGCATGCCGCCTCGAACTCGACCTGGTAACCCATCTCGATCGCCTTCTTGCGGGTCACGCCCCACGGCTCGGCGTGCTCGAGCATCGCGATCACGATCGCCAGCCCCGGCGCGACGAACACGCGGTCGCGATGCGCCTCGAGCATGTCGAGCGCCTCCTCGTCGGTGAAGCTGGCGTGGTAGATCACTTCGGCGCCGTGGCGCAGCGCCTGCTTGACCGATTCGCACGAGCGCGCGTGCACGCTGACCCGCTTGCCGCGCACCTTGGCCTCGCGGCACGCCATCGCGACCTCCTCGTCGCTCATCCAGGTCGTCGTCGCCGGCGCGAACGGCGTGAAGTTGTCGCCCGACAGGTTCAGCTTGATCGAGTCGACGCCGTACTTCAAGAACATCCGCACCGCGCGCCGCATGTCCTCCGGTCCGTTGACGATCACGCCGAAGCTGAACTCGGCATACGGGATGTGCGGCAGCGTCTCGTCGCCCAGCCCGCCCGGCACGGTGATCTCCTGGCTGGCGGCCAGGTAGCGCGGCCCCTGGATCAGGCCGTCGTTGATCGCGTTGCGGACCACGACGTCGAGCCGCGGCTTCGCGCACGCAGCGCCGACGCACGACGTCCAGCCGGCCTTCAGGTAGCGCTTGGCGACGCTCGCGCACCACAGCACGTGCTCCTCCAGCGGCATCCGCTGGATCTCATCGAGCGTGGCCGCATCGTTCCACGAGAAATGCGTGTGCGCTTCGACCATGCCCGGCATCAGCGTGGCACCGGCCGCGTCGACGACGGTCACGCCGGCGCTCGGCATTCCCGCCGCCCCCCGCGACACCCGCGCGATCCGGTTGCCCTGCACCAGCACCTGGCCGGCGTACGGCGCGGCGCCGCTGCCGTCGAGGATCCGCACGTTCGTGAAAAGCACGTTTGCCATCACCCTGCTCCCGTCATCGTTGCGCGGCGCGCTGCGCGTAGAACGCGTTCAGCAGCGCGATGCACTCGTCCGGCATCTCGATCGGCGTCCAATGGCCGCAGCCGCGCAGCACCTCGATCCGCGCGCCGGCGATCCGCTCGCCCATCATCCGCACCGATTGCGGCGGCGCGACGCCGTCCTCGTCTCCGGTCACCAGCAGCGTCGGACACTCGATCTTCGACGCGTCCGCCGGCTGCGCCTGCGCGAGCGCATCGCAGGTGCGCGCATAGCCGTCGGGGTCCTGCCGCATCAGCGACTCGCGCACGAACGCGACCGCGGCGCCGCGCTGCGATTTCGTCCGCGCCGACGTGCTCCCTTGCACCAGCGCGTCGGCGATCTGCTGCATTCCGGCCACGCCTTCGGAACGCGCCTTCGCGCCGCGGGCGCGAATGTTCGCCCGCGCCGGCTCCGGCGGCGCCAGCAGCGGACCGAACAGCGCCAGGCTGCGCACCGCGCGCGGCTCGGCGGCCGCCAGGTGCGCGGCGACGATCGTCCCGAGCGAATGCCCGACCACGTGCGCGCGCTGCGCCCCGGCCGCCGACAGCACGCGCAACGCGGCCTGCACGAAGCGCTCGATCGACAGCGGCCCTTCGACCCGATGCGACCGTCCGGATCCCGGCAGATCGAACGCGATCCGGCGCAAACGCGCGAATGCCGGCGCGATCGCGGTGAACGTGTTCGACGTGCCGCCCAGGCCGTGGATCAGCAGCACGGCGTCGCCGTCGCCGTCGACCTCGTACGCGATCCGCTCGATCAGCCCGGTCGTCGCCATCGGGTCTACGCCGCCGACAGCGACCAGCGCGACGAGGCCGAGCGGATCTCGGGCTCCTTGTGAAAGCGCCCGTCCTTCATCACCGCGAGCAGCCGATTCGGCTCCTGCAGGATCGCGATGTTCGCGAGCGGGTCGCCGTCGACCAGCAGCAGGTCGGCGAGGAAGCCCTCCTTGATCTGGCCGAGCTCGTTCTCGCGCATCATGATCTGCCCGCCCAGCTTGGTCGCCGACACCAGCGCCTCCATCGGCGTGAAACCGAGGTACTTGACGAAGTACTCCAGGTCCTTCGCATTGGTGCCGTGCCTGATCCATGCGAACCCGTAGTCGCCGCCGGGCAGGATCCGGATGCCGCGCTTGTGCATCTTCTTCAGCGTCTCGATCGCGGTCTCGAGCTCGCGGTGGTAGCCCATGTTCTTCGCGGCCTCGGGCGTGATCCCGTATTCGGCCGCGTCGTACGAGGTCCGGATCAGCCAGGCGATTCCGGGCGCGACGAAGTGCTTGTCCTTGTTCGCCTCGAGCAGGTCGAGCGCCTCCTCGTCGGCGAAGCTGGCGTGGTAGACGATCTCGATGCCGTGCTTCACGCACTGCTTGACCGACTTGGACGAACGCGCATGCGCGGCCAGCCGCTTGCCGCGCATCCGCACTTCCTCGACCGCGGTCGCGATCTCGGCATCGGTCATCGGCGTGAATTCCGCCGGCAGCCCCGCGATGTATTCGCCCGACAGGTTCAGCTTGATCGTGTCGACGCCGTACTTCAGGAACATGCGCACGCACTTGCGCATCTCCTCGGCGCCCGACACGACCGCGCCGAAGCTGAGCTCGGCGAACGGCAGGTGCGGCATCGTCTCGTCGGCCAGCCCGCCGGCGACCGTGATCTCCTGGCTCGCCGCCAGATACCGCGGCCCCGGGATCTGCCCCGATTCGATCGCGTTGCGGACCGCGACGTCCAGGCGCGGCTTCGCGGTCGCCGCGCCCAGGCACGACGTCCAGCCCATGCTCAGGTAGCGCTCGGCCACGTGCGCGCACCACAGGATGTGCTCCTCGGTCGGCATCCGCTGGATCGACCCGAGGCTGGGCTGGTCGTTCCACGAGTAGTGCGTATGCGCCTCGGTCATCCCCGGCATCAGCGTCGCGCCGGCCGCGTCGATCACGGTCGCGCCGGCGGGCGGCAGCGCGCGCGAGCCGCGCGCGACGCGCGCGATCCGGTTGCCCTGCACTAGAACCTCGCCGACGTAAGGCGGCGCGCCGCTGCCGTCGAAGATCCGCACGTTGCTGAACAGATAGTTCGCCATCGCCACCTCCCGCTCCGGCCGCGGCGCTACTGCACCGGGTTCTCGAGCACGCCGATGCCCTCGATCTCGATCCGCACGACGTCGCCCGCCTTCAGGAACGTCGGCGGGTTCATCCCCATGCCCACGCCCGCCGGCGTGCCGGTCGCGATCACGTCGCCGGGACACAGCGTGATTCCGCGCGAGCAGGTTTCGATCAGCGTCGGGATGTCGAAGATCAGATCCGACGTGCGCGCATGCTGCCGCAGCTCGCCGTTGACCCAGCAGCGCAGCTCCAGGTTCGCGCCGTCGATCTCGTCGGAAGTCACCAGCCACGGTCCCATCGGACAGAACGTGTCGAACGACTTGCCCAGGTCCCACTGCTGATGGCGCATCTGCACGTCGCGCGCCGTCACGTCGTTGACGATCGTGTAGCCCCACACGTGCTCCATCGCGCGCGCAGCGCGGATGTTCGCGCCGCCGCGGCCGATGACGACCGCGAGCTCGGCCTCGTAATCGATGCGTTCGGACACCCCGCGCGGCAGCACGATCGGCGCCCCCGGCGCGATCACCGATTCGGGAACCTTCGTGAACACGATCGGCCACTCGTCCTGCGCAGTCGCCGGGGCGCTGAACACGCTGCCGGCGAGCTCTTTCGCGTGCGCGCGATAGTTGCGCCCGACGCAGAACAGGTTCCGGCGAGGCCGCGGCAACGGCGCCTCCAGCGTGACCGCCGCAAGCGGCAGCCGCGCGCCCGCCGGCTTCGGCCTGGCGCCGCCGCCGGCGATCGACTCGATCAGCGGCAACGCGCCGGCCGAATCGGCGCCCGAATCGACGGCGACCGGCGTGACCTCGGTCGCATCGCTCGAAACGATCCCGACGTGGCGCCGGCCGCCCCAGCGATAAACAGCGATCTTCAAGGGAGCGTCTCCCACCTTCCGGTTGAAATGAGACTGGCGTCTCTTTTTTCTGTCGACGGATCGTACGGGCTGAATATAATCGCCGTCAAGCAATCCAAACGCCATGGAACCCCGGCGACCGATCCCATCGGGCGACGCCCGGCGAGCAATGCCGCCGGCGGCGTCGATTCCTGCCGAACGCTCGGTCACTGCGCGAACGCGCAAGCAGTTGCTCGAGCGCACGATCGAGCTGATTGCCGCGCAGGGGCGCGTGCCGTCGGTCAGCGAGGTCGCGCTCGCGTCGGGGGTGTCGCGCGCGACCGCGTACCGCTACTTCCCGTCGCGCAGCCGGCTGATCGCGTCGGTCGTCGACTACAGTCTCGGCCCGATGCGGGCGTGGAACCCCAAGTCGAGCGACGGGCGCGCTCGGGTCGCCGAGCTGTTCGAATCGACGTTCGCCCGCTTCATCGAATACGAGCCGCAAATGCGCGCCGCGCTGCAGCTTGCGCTCGAGCATGCCGCGCTCGAGGCGGCCGGAGTGCTCGACGAGGAACCGTACCGGCGGGGCTATCGGATCGGCATCCTGCGCAATGCGCTCGCGCCGCTGCAGCCGAAGCTGACGCGGCGCTCGCACGAGCTGCTCAGCAAGGCGCTGTCGCTGGTGTACGGGATCGAGTCGTACGTCGTGCTCAAGGACATCTGGAAGGCAGACAATCGCGAGGTCGAGGCGGTCGCCCGCTGGATGGTCGATGCGCTGGTCAGCCACGCGGTGGCGACCGGCGCCCGCTCGACCGCAGTCCGCGATGGCCGCCCCGCCGGACGCTCCGCGAGCTGATCCGGTGATCCGCGAGCTCTCGCGCGGGGAGATCCTGCGGCTGGCGATCACCGCGGCGATCGCGTTCGTCGTTTTGTGGCAGCGGCTGCTCGCGCCGGCCTTGCTCGGACTGCTGGTCTACGCATGGTCGTGCGTGCTCGCCGACCGCATGTACCGGAACGTGCGGCCCGGCTTCCCGGTGGCGCCGATCAGCGGCATGCTGGTCGGGCTGCTGGTCGTCGCGGCGTTCGTGCTGCTGATCATGTGGACTGCGCGGCTGGTGACCGCGGGCGAGGTTCACACGTTCCTGCTGCGGATCGAGGACTCGCTGCACGTGCTGCGCCGCGCGCTGCCCGAGCCGCTGGCCGAGGTGCTGCCGGCGAGCCTCGAGGACTTGCGCGTGCGCGTGGTCGCGTGGGTCAAGCAGTATGCGGTGAACATCGGCGCGTTCGGCGGCACGGTTGCGCAC
>DATLGW010000708.1:0-3982 GCA_035540315.1 Burkholderiaceae bacterium
CGGCGAATTGCGCGGCCAGCAGGAGCAGGTGATGGAAGCAGCGGCTGACCGGCAGGCGCAGCAGCAGCCTGCGCGCGAGCCGGTGGGTGCCGCCAGGACGATGCACGGCCAGCTACCGACCGATCAGCGCCAGTTGCATCGTGAGGGTGGGCCCGACATCGGCTCACGCCAGACCGGAGAAGCCCGCGTCGAGCGGGATGCGCAGCGCGAGCAGCGCGCCGAGCAGCGCGTGGGCGAGCAACGGTGGGGCCAGCATGGCACCGCGGCTCAGGCGCAGTGGCAGGCCGATCAGCAGCACGATCGGATCCGCAGCGAAGACCTGACGAACCAGCAAGTGCTGCAGATGCAGCGCGAACTGAACCGGTTGGGTTATCAGGCGGGTCCGGAGGACGGGCTGTTCGGCGAACAGACAGCGTCTGCGATGCGGCACTTCCAGCGTGACCGCGGAATCACGGCCGGTCCGGTGACCCAGCAGACGCTGGCGGCGCTGAACGTGCAGTTGACGCAGCAGCAGACTGCGGACCTTGGCGTGCAGCCGGCGACCGCGGGAATGCAGCAGCAGCGTGACGCGGCGCCGGGCACGCTGCCGGCGGCCGGAACCGGCACGGCACCGGTCGGCGCGGGCGTTGGCACGGGCGCGGGCGCTGCGGCGGGCACGCAACCCGGCGCGGGCGTCGGCACGCAGCGCGGCGTGGGCGCGGATACTCGATCCGGCGTGGGCGTGGGCACGGCCCAGCCTGGCACGCAGCCGGGACCGGGCGCGGCGCAGCCGGCGCTGGGCATGCAGCACCAGATGCAGCATGACGAGCAGACGATCCGCCAGGCGCAGCGACAGCTGCAGCAGATGGGCCACTATGACGGCCAGATCGACGGCATCAAGGGCCCGCGGACCGAAGCCGCATTGCGGCAGTACCAGCAGCAGCGCAACCTGCCGCAGACGGGTCGACTCGACTCGCAGACGATGCAGTCGCTGGGCGTGCAGGCTGGAACCGGCACGCAGCCGGCGGCCGGGATGCAACAGCGCGGGCAGATCGGCGCGGGAACGCAGCCTGCGGCCGGCACGGCCGCAAGCGGCGTCGAAACGACGGTCGACCATGACGGAACCCGCGTGGTTCCCGGCGGCGGCGACGTCGATCCGGGTCCGCGCACGGTGACCGGCAGCGGCGCGCAACGCTGACGCACTTTCTTGCCAAGCGGCCTTTGGGCCGCGCGAGCCGGGGCTGGGCCCCGGCTTCTTTTTTGTGTCCGGCGCGGCGGCGACATCCGCATTCGTCACACCGACGCCTGCTGCGCGAGGCCACGGCCAGCCCGCGGCCTTTTTGTTGCGTCGCTGTTAACCGAATCGTTACCATTGCCACGATGGACGCCAAGGCGCCGCTGCCCAACGACGTTTCGCGATCCCGCGCGCGCGCGCCGGCACACACCCGCGACCCGGAAGCAACGCGCGCGGCCATTCTCGCAGCGGCGACCGGCGAGTTCGCGCGCTACGGCCTCGGCGGCGCGCGCGTCGACCGCATTGCCGCCCGGGCCGACATCAACAAGCGGATGCTGTACTACTACTTCGGCAACAAGGAGGAGCTGTTCCTCGCGGTGCTCGAAGCGGCGTACCGACAGATTCGTGAAGCGGAGGTGGCGCTGAACCTCGCGTCGGTCGATCCGATCGAAGGCATCCGGCGACTGGTGGTGTTCACGTGGAACTACTATCTGGAACACCCCGAGTTCCTGCGGCTGCTCAACAGCGAGAACCTGCACCGCGCCGAGCACCTGAAGCGCTCGCCGCACGTGCGGGCGATGCACTCGCCGCTGATCGCGATGATCGACGATCTGCTCGAGCGCGGCCGGCGCGACGGGGTGTTCCGGGGCGGCGTCGATCCGGTGCAGCTGTACATCTCGATCGCCGGCTTGTCGTACTTCTATCTGTCGAACAGCTACACGCTGTCGACGATCTTCGCCCGCGAGTTGCTCGCGCCGCGCGAGCGCGCGGAACGGTTGTCGCACATGACCGACCTGGTGCTGGGTTATCTGATCCGGAATTGATCGGCTGCCGATGGCGCCGTCGCTTCGCCGGGGTTCAGTGGACGAGGCCGGTCGGCTGTCCCGGGTCGCCGTTGCCGGCCCGTTCGTGCAGCGCGCGCGTGGCGTGCACCAGGTGCTCGCGCCAATGCGCGGCGAGCCCCGCACAGGCGGCTCGAAAGGGCTCGGAGAAGTTCGGATTCTGCTGAAGACGGCCCAGGTGCTCGAGCAGGCGGCAACACACCTTGGGATGCGGCATCCGGTAGAACGTCGTCATCAGCGCCAGCGTGCCGGCGACGAGTTGCTCGGTCTCGCCCGCCAGTTCGGGCGCATCGGCCGGGGCGTGCGCATCGGAACTGTGGTGGTGGGTCATCGGCGTCTCCAGATGAGAATGAGTCGTATTACCGATTACACCGCGACAGCGCATCCACGTCAATGAGCGAATGCATCCGCGCCCGCTTGCGCACCGTGGTTCGACGCTTTTAGAATCGCACCAATTAACTACCCGGTTAACGAGGAGGAGACCGTGAAAGCACCCCGCCGCACTCTGCTGGCTGCCCTGCTGTCGATCGGCGCCGCGACGCTCGTTGCGCTGCCTGCCCCGGCCGCCGCGCAATGGAAGCCGACCAAACCGATCACGATCATCGTGCCCTGGGCCGCCGGCGGCGCGACCGACCAGGTCACGCGGCTCGCCGCGGCCGAGCTCGAGCCCGCGCTGGGCCAGAAGATCGTCGTCGTCAACCAGCCCGGCGGCGCCGGGTCGATCGGCACCAAGGCAGCGCTGGATGCGCCGCGCGACGGCTACACGTGGACCGCGGGCGCCGCGAAGCAGCTCGGAACGTACCCGTTGCTGGGGATGATCAACACCAAGGTCGACGACTTCCATCTGTTCCTGTCGGTGACGAACGTGTCGATCGTGTCGGTCAACCCGAACACGCCGTACCAGTCGATGCCGCAACTGCTCGACGCGATGAAGGCCAAGCCCGTGTCGGTGGCGACTGCCGGCAACACGTCGTCGGGTCATTTCGCGATGGAGGCAATCGCGAAGGCGACCGGCGCGAAATATCGTCACGTGACCTACGATGGCGGCAACCCGGCCGTGGTCGCGACCGTCGCCGGCGAAGCCGAGGTGACGACGCAGCTCGCGCCCGAGCAAGCCGAGATGATCAAGGGCAAGCGGCTGCGGCCGCTGGCGGTCGTCGCTGATCAGCCGCTGACGATCGAAGGCGTCGGCACGATTCCGCCGATCACGAATTTCGTGAAGGACTTTCCGAAGGTCACGACGGCATTCGGGATCTTCATCCCGAAGGGCGTGCCGCAGGAAGTCATCGCAACCGTCGAGAAGCTGTGGAACGAGCGGATCGCGACCTCTGACAAGCTCAAGCAGTACGCGGCCCAGCGCGGCGCGCTGTTCACGCCGATGTCGGGCAAGGTCGCCTACGACGCGGTCTGGCCGACCGTCGTCTCCGACGCCTACCTGCTGCAGGAGGCCGGAATGGCGAAGGTGTCGCCCGAGTCGATCGGGATCAAGCGCCAATAAGCCGCCCGGAAGCAGCGCCGGCGATGCGCGCAGCGGCCGATCGCCGCGGCACCGTCGAGGCGGCGCTGGGGGCGGGCTGGATCGCGTTCGGCGCCGCCGTCGCGATCGCAGCCTGGCGCATGGAGCGCCTGCAGCACCTGGCGATCGAGCCGTATTCGGCGCCCGGGGTGCTGCCGGGCGTGCTCGGCGTGGCAATCGTCGCGTTCGGCATCGCGCTGCTCGTGCGCGGCTTGAGGATGCGCCGGGCTTCCGACGCGGGCACCGCCGCGCCCGAAGGACCCGGTAGCAAGGCCGCGGCGGCTGACACCTCGGCGGCCGCGGCGCTGCCACCGCTGTCAGCGGCGGAATCGGCGACTGCGCTGCCGGCAGCCGATTCGGGGGGGCTGCGCCGGGCGGTGGCGGCGGCGGCGCTGTGCATCGTGTTCGCAG
>DATLGW010000709.1:0-2225 GCA_035540315.1 Burkholderiaceae bacterium
GTGTTCAGCTCAGGTCCGGTGCGGGTGAACGCGAGCGGGCCGGTCGCGCTCGCCGGCGATTCGGGAATCCGCGCGCGCGGTGCCGCGGGCACCGTGTCGATCACGTCGGGCGCGGGCGACGTCACGACGTCGCTAGGCGCAATCGTTGCGGAAGCGTCGGTGCAGCTCGCGTCGGGTGCGCGGCTGGTGATCGGCCGCGGCGGCATCCAGGTCACCGCGACCGGTGCGAATGCGATGCTGTCGGGACGTCAGGGCGTGCAACTCGACGGCGACGCCGAAACGGCGGCGGGCCTGATCCAGGTCAGCTCCGACGACGGCTCGGTCGCGCAGCTGGTCAGCCCGGCCGGCAACGATGACAACAGCACGTTGCATGCCGGACGCGATCCGGCTCGTTCGCGGATCGTCGTCGATGCGCAGCAGGACGTCACGCTGGGCGAGCTGATCGCGCAGCAGGAGATCGTCGTTACGTCGGCGGCCGGCAACGTCGTGCTGGCGCGCGGACTCGGCGGCGAGGCGACCGGCTACGACCGCTTCGACGCCGGTTACCTCGAGAACGTGCAGCAGCGTCCGAACGTGGGGCGGCTCGAGATCACCGCGAGCCAGGGTTCGGTCGAGCTGAACGGACTGAACCTCGACGGCAACCCCGCGCCGACCGATACGCGGCCGGGGCTCGCCGTCACTGCGGCGCAACGGATCATCAGCAACGAGCAGATCGCGGTCAACAAGGGCGACATCGAGCTGCGATCGACGCGCGGCCAGGGCACCGACGGCGTCTATCTCGGGCACAACGTGTACTCGCGCGGCTGGGATTCGGTCGGCGCCAACGGGCAGCGCGGCGGCGGCGACGATCAGAAGATCGGTTATGCGATCCGCATCGACGGCGCGCGGCTTGCGCTGTTCGCGAACCGCTCGACCGAAGTCGCGTCGGTGCCTTCGGGCAACCTGGTGTTTCCGGTCGGCGGCGAGCCCGGCAGCTCGTTGCGCAACTCGGGCGAAGCGACCGATCCGCCGAAGGACATCTCGAAGATCATCATCGGCAACAACACCGCGAACTATCGCGACGCGCCGAACCAGTCGGTGCTGGTGCCGGTGACGACGGCGCAGCCGCCGCGGATCGAGCTGTCGGTCGGCGAGCTCGCGGGGCTGCAAATGCCCGGCGGTACGCCGCGGCCGCTGCGCGTCGACGAGACGATCGCAAACACCGGTGCGGCGGTGCCGGGCCAGCCGTCGCTGGTCAACCTGTCGCAGGTCGGCAACACGTTCGGAACGCAAGGGATCGGGCTGAAGCTGCTCGCGTTCCTGTCCGCGCCCGATTCGACGACGCGCGTCATCAATTCGGAACCGCACGCCGGAGGTTTCAACGCGCCGTTCATCGATGCGCTCGCGCTGGAACCCCCGGTGGATCTGCCGCGAGAATTCAGCCGCACCGTGCCGCTCGTCCCGCTCGATGCCGCGAGCCTGCCGCTGACAGCGACGCCGGTCGCTCACCGGATCGACTATCGCGTCGTCGACGATCCGGCGGACAACGCAGTGACGGTGACGATCCTGTCGGTGACGCCGCTGGCGGCCGTGCCGGGAACGCC
Source organism: Burkholderiaceae bacterium (assembly GCA_035540315.1). Lineage (GTDB taxonomy): Bacteria > Pseudomonadota > Gammaproteobacteria > Burkholderiales > Burkholderiaceae_E > DATLGW01. The sequence continues at coordinate 1,584 of DATLGW010000709.1, forward strand.
GGCGGCGTACCTCGTTCCGGGTCCGTCGGAGGGATCGGGCGTGATCATCACCAGCGGGCTCGTGACGCAGGTCCAGTTCCGCAACTACGCGCTGCACGACCCGGGATCGGCGGCCGCGGTCGGATTGGCGGGCATGCTGCGCGGCGACGCGGCGCCGCTTTCGGCCGGAACGAACTTCCAGGTGAGCCGCGTCGAGTTCGCCGATCCTGCGGATCCCGCGTTCACCGTCGAGCGGATGCAATATTCGCTGTCGCGCGTCGTGTTCATCTCGCGTCCCGAGTTCACCGACGGCACGCGCGTGTTCATCTACGACGGCGTGATCTCGAACCGCGGCGGCACGCTGCAATCGCAGTTCGACACGACGCGGGTCGCGCCGACGCCGGCGAATCTCGGCGGCGACACGGTCGGGCCGATGAACAACACCGCGACCGGTTTTGCAGGCGTGGGCACCGGTTTCGGCAGCCTGGCGAGCGGCAGCACCGCTGCGCCGGGGACGGTCGCGGCGGTGCAGTTGCCTGCGCCGACGCTGACCGCGCCGCCGCCCGACGCCGGTCCGCCGGCGGGGCCGGTCACGGTGCCGGGTCCGGGCGGTCCGGGGCCGGGTCCCGCGCCCGGGACGGGCGTTGGGTCGGACGGCGGACC
>DATLGW010000710.1:0-5030 GCA_035540315.1 Burkholderiaceae bacterium
GGAGTACGTGATCGTCGAGCGCGTCACCGGCGCGACGATGGCTGCGATGGCGGTCGCGACCACCGAGCAGCTGGCTGCACTGCAGCGCGAATGCCGCCGCAGCTACGTCGACCCGTCGCTGATTCAATATGCGGTGCGCCTGACTGCCGCGACGCGCGAGCCGCAGCGTTTCGGGCTGGCCGATCTGTCGCGGTATCTGACGTTCGGCGCCAGCCCCCGTGCGTCGATCAGCCTGATCGAGGCGGCACGCGCATTGGGGTACTTGCGCGGGCGCAGCTATGTGCTGCCGCAGGACGTGATGGACGTGACCCCCGACGTGTTCCGGCACCGGCTGGTGCTGTCGTACGAGGCGCTGGCCGACGGCATGTCGGCCGATCAGATCGTGCAGCGCGTGATGCAGAGCGTGCCGGCCCCGGAAAAACCGCTGGAAACGCATGTCCGCGTCGAACAGCGATCCTGAAGCGATCCTGCGCCGTCTCGAGTGGACGGTGATTCGCCGGCTCGACGGGCTGTTGCACGGCAACTACCGCACGCTGTTCCGCGGCTTCGGCCTCGATCTGGCCGACTTGCGCGAGTACCAGTACAACGACGACGTGCGGCGCATCGACTGGAACGTGACGGCGCGGATGCAGGTGCCGTACGTGCGCGAGTATCACGAGGATCGCGAAGTCAGCGCATGGTTCCTGCTCGATCTGAGCCCGTCGGTGGATTTCGGCTCGCACGTGAAGAAGCGTTCGGTGTCGTCGCAGTTCGTGACGGTGCTGGCGCGGATCCTGAGCCGGCACGGCAATCGGGTGGGCGCGATCCTGTACGGCGACAAGGTCGATGCGGTGATTCCGCCGCGCAGCGGCCGCCCGCATGTGCTGCACCTGCTGCACCGGATGCTGTCGCGCCCCGAGCTGCCGCAGGCCTCGGCGACGAACCTGCAGGAGCTGCTGTCGACCGCCTACGGGATCCTGAAGCGGCGCTCGCTGGTCTTCATCGTGTCGGACTTCATCAGCGAGCCCGGTTGGGCGCCGACGCTGTCGCATCTTGCGCAGCGCCATGAGGTGCTGGCAGTGCGCCTGTACGACCCGCTGGAGATGGAGCTGCCCGATCTGGGGCTGCTGGTGATTCAGGATGCCGAGACCGGCGAGCAACTGTTCGTCGACACGCACGATCGCGGCTTCCGCAAGCGATTCGCGGCTGCGGCTGCGCAGCGCGAGGAGCATCTGCGCAACGCGTTCCGCCAGGCCGGGGTCGACGCGCTGGAGCTGTCGACCGAGGACGACCTGGTCGACGCGATCCTGCGCTTCACGGACCTGCGCAAGCGGCGCAGCCAGCTTGCGGCGGGTGCAGCGTTGCCGGCGCATCTGCAGCAGTGACGCCGCGCCCGCGGCGGGCGCAAAAAGTGCTTCGCGCCATGCGGCAGCTGCGGTCACTGCCCGTGGTGCTCGCAGCTCGGCTGCCCACGGAGCGCTCCATGGATCCTTTCCAGAGTTACCAGGACGTCGATGACTGGGTGAAGGTCAACGGCGTGCAGCGGCTGCGTGCAATGCTCGCCCGCGAGCAGATGCGGCCGCGCTCGCAATACTGGGGCTGCGCATGGCTTGCGCGGCACGAGGAAGAGCGCCGGCGCGAGCTGGAGGTCGCGCGCCGCGACCTCGCGAGAACGTTGGCGTCGCCGCCGCTCGTGTAAAAAATCGCCGCCGCGGCGGCAAGTCGTGCCGAGGGCGGTGCGTCAGTTCCGGCACTCGTTCGCGAGCTGTCGGCCGGCGCGGCTGTCCAGCAACATCGACTTGTCGACGATCACCAGCCACACCAGCCCCGAGCTCGCGTCCTCGTAGCGCAGCGCGCCCGATTTCGTGCTGACCGCTTTCAGCGTGTAGTCCTTCTTGTTCCAGTGGATCACGGCAGTCTGCAGATCCGGCGCGACCTGCGTGACCTGGACGCTGCGGTTCAGTTCGCAGCGGTAGGTCCCCGCCTTGAACGTGAGTCCGGCCGGATTGGCGACCGGACGCGCGGTCGCCGCGAGCGGTAGCGCGAGCAGCGCGAGCGAGAACAGTGCGATACGGCCAGCGGTTGCCTTCGTCATTGCAACTCCAGAACGAGATCCTGGCCGGGATCGGATTGTGCGAATCGCAGCCGCCCAGACGCCGGCCCGCGTGCGGCGAATCGTCGACTCGCCGCGACAGCCGTGCAATCGGCGCCCGCCGAGCGGAATCCAGGCCGGTTCACACGGTCGCGTCATCGGTCGCGTCTGGGGTTTAGCGCGGAGCGCCGGATTCGTTGTCGTATAGTTGGACAGCCCGCAGGAGGTTCGGATGGACGAGAACGGCAAGAGCACTGGCAAGCGCGGGAGCAGCAAGGTTCCCGAGATGAGGTCCCACGCCGGCGAGGGCAACGGGTCGGACAGCCCGCAAGCGCGGCAGGGCGCGCGGCCGACTCCGGAGGAGCGGCACCAGATGATCTCGCGCATCGCATATTTCCGCGCCGAAGTGCGCGGCTGGGCCCCGGGCGGCGAGATCGACGACTGGCTGGCCGCCGAACGAGAGTTCGAGCAGGCGCTGCAGCGTCTGGAGGACCAGATCAACGCGCCGGCGGCATCGGCTGCGGGCGGCAATCGGTCCGGCGCCGGCGGCGGCAATGCACCGCCGGCCGCGGGCCAGCGGGAATCGGCCGCCGAGGCGCCGGAGAAGGCGCGGCGCAAGACGCCTGCCGCACGCAAGGGGGCAGCCGCGGACTCGGGCGGCGCCGGCGACCGCTCGGGCAGCACCGCGGCCCGCCCGGACAAGACCGCAGCCGCGCCGGAACCGAACGCGCCGGCGCGGCGTCGCAGCGCCGCGCGCAAGAGTTGATGCAGTTCGCTGCCACGCGCCGCCGCTGCGCGGCGGGCGCGGCAGCGGCGACGGGAACGTGATGCGATTCACCGATCGCTTCGATGCCGCTCGGCAACTGGCCGATGCGCTGCAGCCATACCGCGGCGCGTCGCCGCTGGTGCTGGCGATACCGCGCGGCGCAGTTCCGATGGGACGCGCGATCGCCGATGCGCTGGTCGGTGATTTCGACGTGGTGCTGGTGCGCAAGCTCGGCGCGCCGTGGAATCCGGAGTTCGCGGTCGGCGCGATCGACGAGACCGGCTGGGCGTACGTTGCGCCGCACGCGCAAGGCGCGGGCGCCGACGCCGCTTACCTGCAACGGGCGCAAGCGCAGCAGCTGGCCGTGCTGCGCGAGCGGCGCGCCGCGTATTCGCCGCACCGTCCGCCGCTCGATTCGGCGGGGCGGGTCGCGATCGTCGTCGACGACGGTCTGGCCACCGGGGCGACGATGATTGCGGCGCTGCACTCGGTGCGTTCGCGGGCGCCGGCGAAGCTGATCTGCGCAGTGCCGGTCGCCGCGCCCGAGAGCCTGCAGCGGGTCGCATCGGTCGCCGACGAGGTGGTGTGCCTGCAGTCGCCCGAATACTTCGGGTCGGTCGGCGAGTTCTACGATGATTTCCGCCAGGTCAGCGACGCCGAGGTCATCGAATGCCTGTCGGCGCCGCCCTCGAGGGACAGGCGCTAGCGGTCGTCGGACTCCAGATACCAGTACGCGCGCGAGCGCCGCACGGGGATCACCGGGTTCACGCGCGTGATCTCGAGTGCCGAGCGCTTCGGGTTCGGCCCGCCGACGATGAACGGCACCACTCGGGCTGCCGGCGAACCGTCGTGCGGCGAGGCATAGGGGACGCGCACGAGGCCTGCCACCGGGCTCGGCGGCAGGCCGCCGCCGATCAGCGTGTGGCTGCTGGCGGGCTTGCAGAACAGCGGGAACTCGTAGTTGCGGGCTTCGCCGAGGTTCGCGCTGCACGAGCCCGGCGTTGCCGGCGTCGGGCGATTGGTGCTGAAGTACGTCTTGCCGGCGATCGAAGTCGCGGCGGTGACGACCTTCTCGCCGGTGCCCGACAAGCGCAACTGGCAACCGTGGTCGAACGGACCTTCGGTTCCGACCGCAGCGAGGTCGTCGGCGCGGATCGCTGACCATGTCGGCGACGGCGGGCCTTTGCCGAGGTGCGTGTCCTTGACGAGGAAGAACCGGTCGTTGCTGAACGCCTTCAACGGCTTTTCGCGATCCCCGGAACCGAGCAGCAGCGCGACGAACTGGCGCGTGACGACCAGGTCGGGCGTGAAGAAGAACTTGCGCGATCCGATGCCGTCGTCGAGCGCTGCCAGCCGGTACATCGTCCAGCCCGTCGGCGACAACGCGGCGCCGGTGGCGCTCTCGAAATCGATCCGATAGATGTTCGCGCCCAGGTCGACTGCGTAGGCGCGATCGACGTAGCCGTCGTTGTCGCTGTCGAGCAACGCGACATCGGCGGCGACGCTGCGCGCGGTGCCGGAAAACTGCCGCAGCAGCTGTCCCGTCAGCGCGTCGAGCACGAGCACCGCATTGCCGGCGCTCGTCGCGCCGCGGGGATCGGCGTCCTCCGCCGATGCGTCGTAGCCGGCACCGAGGACCAGCACCGGACCGGACTGACCCCGGATGCGCGCCACCCGCGGCTCCGACCACGTCTGGCCGAGCACCGGCAGATCCTGCGGCGTCTTCTTCCAGAGGAAGCGCGGCTGCAACGGGTCGCTGACGTCGATCGCATAGATCGTGCGGCCGCCGCGGCGCATCGTCGGATAGAGGATCGTGCTGCCGGTCGCGCTGTTGCGGTACACGCCGACCGGGCCGTCGAAGAAGTAATCGCGCGGCTGCGCCGCCAGGCCTTCGGGCATCGTCGGATATGCGACCAGCGGCCAGTTCTCGCGCAGCCGCGCCAGCCGCCCGAAGAACTCCGGCGCGACGAAGCCCCATAACTCCTGGCCCGCGAACGGCCCGTCGCGCGCGGCACCCACTGCGCGCAGCAACCCGTCGTTGCTGCCGTAGAAAACCACCGGCCCGATCGGCTCGCCGTAATCGATGACCACCGGTCGCGAATGCAGCACGTCGCCGTGGATCGACGGCCGCACCGTCGTCGGCAGCCCGGGACCGCGTTCGTCGCCGGCATTGTCGGTACCGCGGACCCATGC
>DATLGW010000711.1:0-4809 GCA_035540315.1 Burkholderiaceae bacterium
GTACGACGTCGGAACGCACGCTCGGCGACAGCTCCCCGGTGATCGTCGGTCGCGACACCAGGATCTCCTCGTTCGCCACCAGATAGGTCGCATCGAACGGTTTGGAGGTCGCCAGCACGAACGCTGCCGGATCGCTGCCGAGCGATTCGTCCCAGCGGTCGACCTCGATGCCGGCGCAACCGCCGCCGATCGCGCCGCCGTCGCCGAAGTCGCGGTCCGCGACGCCGTCGAACGCATAAGCGACCTGCGGCAGATCGCCGTCGGCGCAGCGCCGATAGCCGGTGCTGCGCCGGAACCCCTGGCCGCTGTAGCCGACGCCGAGCCACGACTGCGGGGTGATGCCGTTGCGCCGCCACAGGCCGCCGTAAGTCGCGTCGAACGCGTGGTAGTACTCGCCCGGCTCCTCGGCCCAGCTGCGGTTGCCGTCCTCGGCGCGGCGTAGCTCGATCACGCCGGCCAAGCCATCGCCGTCGGCGCAGGCGATCTTCCAATAGAACCCGTTGCCGCCCAGGTACATCAAGCGCCCGCCGCGTTCGAGGTAGCGACGGTACGCGTCGATCATCCGCGGCGTCGCGTACTCCGGGTGGTTGCCGGTCAGCACCGCGCGGTACGGCGCCAGCGCCGCCGCGCCCTGCTCGTGCACGTCCTCGTCGGTCAGCGCATGCCAGCCGATTCCCTCGCGTTCGAGCCATTCGACCAGCAGCAGGTCCCCCGAGTAGTTCCAGCGGCCCGAACCCTCGCCCGCCTGCCAGAAGCGCTGGTCGGGCTGCAGGTTCGGGATCGGCCGCCAGCGCGACGCGACGCTGACGCCCGAGCCGTCGCGATGGGTGTCGTACAGCGACAGTCCCCACTCCGGGTGCCGCGACAGCAGCACGTCGGTCGGCTCCAGCGTGATCGCGCGGGCGGCGAGCACCTCTGGATTGCCCCCGTGCAACGCGCAGCGGTCGTTGCCGTAGGCAAGGTAGGTGAACGTGGGAAACACGACCGCGACCTGCGCGCCCGGCGAACGCGCGCCGGCTGCGGGGCGGGCGCGCACGAACAGCGGCAGCCGCAGCTCGCCGGCGGTGATCGGCCCAGCGGTGCTCGCGCCGGCGCCATCGCGCGCTGCCGCGGCGCCGGCATCGGCACATCGGACCCGCACCGCGTACGCGCCCGAGGGCAGCGACGACGGCAAGTCGATCCGCGCGGTGGACGTCCAGCCGGCGTCGATCAAATCGTCGCTGTGGAAATGCACGGCCGAGTATTGCTCGGGCGCCTGGCGCCAGTCGAACACGTCGCCGCGCCAGCGCGCGCCGCGCACGGCGCGCTTGGGCCCCTGGCAGAACCGACCGTGCAACTGCATCGGTCCGACGTCGATCGCCTGGCGGCCGTGCATCTGGCGAGCGAAGTCCCAGCAGGCGCTCGCCTGCGGCGGCAAGCCTTCGCCGCTGGCGATCGCGGTCACCGCGTCGTCGACCGCAATGTTCTCGCACCACAGCGCGGGCCGCTCGAGCCGCCCGTCGAAATGACAGTCGATCGTGCCGTCGGACACGGTGGCTCCGGCAAGCAGCAGCCGATCGAAGCGGCCGCGGGTCGGTGCGCCTCCGGCCGAACGCTCGATGCGCACGGTCGCCAACGATTCGCCGCCGGCCGCGGCGATCGACAGCTGCACCCATGCCGGCGTCCAGCGAACGACGGCGACGATCCAGCGACGAAGGCGAGCGCGACAGCCGGTGCTGGCGATCGCATCGCCGGCGTGCAGCGCGAAGCATCCGTTTCGATCGAGCGCGATCCGCACCGCGTCGTGCGAGCCCTCGAGCGACGCGAGCGTCTGTTCGCCGCCGCCCAGCGCCCACGGCTGCGCGAGCAGCGCCAGTGTTCCGCGCTCCAGGTCGACGCGCGCGAGCCCCCCGATCTCCACCCAGGAGCCGGCGTCGGTTCGCTGCGCTCCGACATGGACGGATTGCCGCGCGACCGGCTCGACGATCTCGAATGCAATGCCGTCGGGCTCGCCGCGCTCGCCGCCGCGGCCCAGCCGCACCAGGTCGATCGTCGCTTCGGTCGCCGCATCGCTCGACAGATAGATCCCGACGCTGTCGCCGGGTCGCGCCGACCAGCGGTCGAGGTAGCCCGCGAGATCAGCCATCGATCGTCCCGGGATCCCAGCCGTGCAGCGCCTGCCAGCGGGCGCGGAACACCGCCCATTCGGCGTCGGCGCGCGATTCCCAGCGCTCGCTGCCGGCGAGCTCGACCGGACGATCGCGCCCGCCCAGGCGCACCACTGTCCATGCGCGCTCGCCGGGCAAGCGCATCAACGCATGCTTGCCGGGCGCCGGCAGATTGCGAAGCGGCAGCAGGAACGCGGTCAGCTCGGCATCGTACGGTCCCAGCGGGTTGCGCCGGAAGCGCTCGATCAGCTCGCGCTGCCGCGGATCGGCGCCACGGTCGGCCGATTCAGTGCTCGAGCCGCTCACGGTGGATCGCGACGAAGTGGTCGTGATAATCGTGCTTGGCGATGCGCACGTCGATCAGCACCGGCATGCCTTCGCGGTTCAATCGCTGCGCTTCCTGCACCGCCGCGTCGACCTCGCCGGGCTCGGTGACGCGGATGCCGTGGCAGCCTTGCGCCTGCGCGATCGCCGCGAAGTCGGAGCCGACCGCAAAGCCGGTCGCGACCAGCGGCCGCTGCTCGAGCACCTGGTTGTATTGCACCCAGCCGAACGCCTGGTTGTTCAGCACGATCCACGTCACGCCGCAGTTCCACTCGCGTGCCGTCGCCAGCTCGACCAGCGACATCTGCATCGCGCCGTCGCCGGCGAAGCAGACGACCTGCTTGTCGGGCCGCGCGAGCTTGGCGCCGATTGCGCCGATCACGCCCATGCCCATCGCCGTCTGCTCGGCCATCGGCACGCAGTCGCCGACGTCGAGCACACGGTAATACGGCCAGTAGTAGCACCACAGGTCGGCGCCGCCGTTTTCCTTCATCAGGATCGTGTCGCGGCCGAAGATGCGGTTGACCGCCTCGAGCACCTGGCGCGTTCGCACCGGGTGCTGCGGCTCGCGCGCATCGAGCAGGCAGCGCTCGGTGAATGAACGGCTCGTCTGCGCGAGCCGCGTCGCGCGCGTTTCGTCGCGCCGGTAGCCGCGCGAATCGAGCTGCGCCGACAGATCGCGCAGCGTCAGCGCGACGTCGCCGGCCAGCCCGACGCTGGGCAGCCAGTTCATCCCGAGCGCGAGCGGATCGACGTCGACCTGGATCATCCGCGCCTGCTTCGGATACAGCTTCCAGCTGTTCGTGCTGAACGCTTCCAGCCGCGAGCCCAGCACCAGCAGCACGTCGGCGTCGTCGAACCAGGCCTTGCCGGCCTCGGTGAAATACAGGCCGATCTGCCCCAGCGCGTTCGGGCCGTCTTCGGGATAGATGCCGCGCCCGCTCGGCGTCGTCAGCACCGCTGCGGCCAGCCGGTCCGCGAGCGCAGCGACGTCGGCCGCCGCGCCCGACACCACCGCGCCGCCGCCGGCGACGATCACCGGCTGGCGTGCCTGCATCAGCAGCTCCACCGCCTCGGTCACGCGCTGCGGGTCGGGACGAGTCTTCGCTTCGGCCGGCGAGCGCTGGTACGGCGCGAGCTCGGCGCGCTGGTCGGCCAGGTCCGATGGCAGCTCGACGTAGACGGCACCGGGGCGGCCGCTGCGCGCGGTCTGAAAGGCCCGGCGCATCACCCACGGAATCCGCCGCACGTCGCCGATGCGTTCCATCCATTTCGTGACCGGCCGCATCAGCGTGCGCGTGTCGAGCTCCTGGAACGCGCCCATTCCCTCGTGCGACTGCACGACCCCGTTCGCCAGCGCGACGATCGGCACCGAGCCGCAGGTCGCTTCCAGCAGGCCCGTGACCAGGTTCGTGATGCCAGGGCCGGGATTCGAGAACAGCACGCCCGGCTGTCCGGTCAGGCGCCCCCACGCGTACGCGCACGCGACCGCGGATTTCTCGTCGCGCACCAGCACGAACCGGATGTCCGACCCCTCGGTCAGGTCGTAGATCAGGTGCTTTGGATTTCCCGGCAGCCCGAACACGTGCGTGACGCCCTCGGCCTTCAGGGCCTCCACCACCGCTTGCCAGGGGCGGCTCAGGTTTGACATTGCGCTCTCCGAAGTTCGTGGTCGTGCGGTTCGGTGTCGCGGCCCGCGCGCTCCATCTTCGGAACGGCCGCCAGAAGCTGCTGCGTATACGGATGCCGCGGGTCCGTCAGCACCTGCTGCGCCGTGCCCGACTCGACCACGCGGCCCGCATTCATCACCAGGATCCGGTCGGCCATTCGCGAGGCCACGCGCAGATCGTGGGTGATGAAGATCATCCCGACGCCGTCGCGGCGCTGGATCTCGTCGAGCAGGTCGAGAATCTCGGCCTGCACCGACACGTCCAGCGACGACACCGGTTCGTCGGCGATCAGCAGCCGCGGCTGCATCGCCAGCGCGCGCGCGATCACGATCCGCTGCCGCTGCCCGCCCGAGAATTCGTGCGGATAGCGGTCGGCCGAACGCGGATCGACGCTGACCCGCCCGAGCAGCTCGCGCGCGTCGCGCAGCGCTTGCGCGCGCGGCGTGCCCTGCGCGATCGGCCCCATCGCGATGCTCTGGCCGACCGTGCGACGCGGATTCAACGACGCGTACGGGTCCTGGAAGACCAGCTGCACTGCCTTGCGCACCGGCGCGAGCGCACGCTGCGGCAACGCGAGGTAGTCGTCGGCGACGCCTTCGAGCCGCGCGCGGCCCGCATCGCAGGCGGCGAGCCGGGTCAGCATCCGCGCCAGCGTCGACTTGCCCGAG
>DATLGW010000712.1:0-6454 GCA_035540315.1 Burkholderiaceae bacterium
TGTCGAAGAATCCGCAGGTGATCGAAGCGTACATGGGGACCGGAAATGCGTGAGCCCGGGGGCGCGATCGATGGCTGAGGTCGTGCTGGCGCCGGCGCGCAGCGCCGCCGAGCAGTCCGGCGCGCTGCTGCGCGTCGAGAACCTGCATGCGTGGTACGGCGAGAGCCACGTGCTGCACGGGATGTCGTTCGCGGTGCCCGCGGGCGAAGTCGTCACGCTGCTGGGCCGCAACGGCGCCGGCAAGACGACGACGATGCGCTCGATCATGGGCATGCTCACCAGACGCACCGGCTCGATCGTCTACGACGGCGTCGAGACGATCGGGCTGCCGTCGAACAAGATCGCGCGGCTGGGGATCGGCTACGTGCCCGAGGAGCGCGGGATCTTCGCGAGCCTGAACGTGCGCGAGAACCTCGAGCTGCCCCCGGTGGTCAAGCCCGGCGGCATGTCGGTCGACGAGGTCTACAACCTGTTTCCGCGGCTGCGCGAGCGCGAGCGCAGCCAGGGCACGAAGCTGTCGGGCGGCGAGCAGCAGATGCTGGCGATCGCGCGGATCCTGCGCACCGGCGCAAAGCTGCTGCTGCTCGACGAACCGACCGAGGGGCTGGCGCCGGTGATCGTGCAGCACATCGGGCGCATCATCGCGCAGCTGAAGTCGCGCGGCTTCACCGTGCTGCTGGTCGAGCAGAACTTCCATTTCGCGTCGACGGTGGCCGATCGCCACTACATCGTCGAGCACGGACGGGTCGTCGAATCGATCCGCAACGAGGAGATTCGCGACAACATCGGAAAGCTCGAGGAATATCTCGGGGTTTGACAAGCTTTCGAAGCGGTCTACTGGAGAGGAGAAGCTGTCTATGAGCATTCGGAAAATCACGTTGGCTGCGGCGATGACGGTGGCGTTCTCGGCCACTGCGCAGGCGCAGCACAGCGACGGCGTCATTCGCATCGGCGTGCTGAGCGACATGTCCAGCCTGTACGCCGACATTGCCGGTCCCGGCTCGGTCTGGGCCGCTCGCAAGGCGGTCGAGGACTTCGGCGCCGCACAGAAGGGCCTGAAGGTCGAGATCGTCAGCGCCGATCATCAGAACAAGCCCGACATCGGCTCGAACATCGTTCGCCAGTGGTTCGACACGCAGGGCGTCGACGTCGTCGTCGACGTGCCGACGTCGTCGGTCGCGCTCGCGGTCAACACGATCACCCGCGAAAAGAACAAGGTGTTCCTGGTCTCGGGCGCGGCATCGTCGGACCTGACCGGGTCGGCCTGCTCGCCGAACACGATCCACTGGACCTACGACACATGGGCGCTGGCGAACGGCACCGGATCGGCGATCGTCAAGCGCGGCGGCGACACCTGGTTCTTCCTGACCGCCGATTATGCGTTTGGCCACGCGCTCGAGCGCGACACCGAAGCGGTCGTGCAGAAGTCCGGCGGCAAGGTGCTGGGCAAGGTGCGGGCTCCGCTGAACACGCCCGACTTCTCGTCGTTCCTGCTGCAGGCGCAAGGGTCGAAGGCGAAGATCATCGGGCTGGCGAACGCCGGCGGCGACACGATCAACTCGATCAAGCAGGCGGGCGAATTCGGCATCGTGCAGGCCGGGCAGAACCTGGCCGGGCTGCTGGTGTTCATCAGCGACGTTCATGCGCTCGGCTTGCGCTCGGCGCAGGGCCTGATGGTCACGACCGCCTGGTACTGGGACATGACCGACGAGAACCGCAAGTGGACGGCGGAGTTCCAGAAGGCGAATGCGAACCGCTGGCCGACGATGGTGCACGCCGGCGTCTACTCGGCCGTCACGCACTACCTGAAGGCGGTTTCGGCGCTGAAGCAGGACACCGACGGCACCAAGATCGTCGAGTGGATGAAGGCGAACCCGACCGAGGATCCGCTGTTCGGCAAGGGCCAGGTCCGCAAGGACGGCCGCAAGCTTCATCCGATGTACCTGGTCGAGGTCAAGAAGCCGGCGGAATCGAAGAAGCCCGGCGACTACTACCACGTGCGCGCGACGATCCCGGCCGAGCAGGCGTTCCGGCCGATCGGCGAGGGCAATTGCCCGCTGGTCAAGTAGCGCAGGCGCGCGATTCGGCAGCTGCCAGCCAGCGAACGAGGGTCACCGCATGTTCGAGTTGCTGGGAATTCCGCCGCAGGCGTTCTTCGGGCAGCTTCTGCTCGGCCTGATCAACGGCGCGTTCTACGCAATGCTCAGCCTCGGGCTGGCGGTGATCTTCGGGCTGCTGAACGTCATCAACTTCACGCACGGCGCGCAATACATGATGGGCGCGTTCGGCGCGTGGATGCTGCTGAACTGGTTCGGGCTGCCGTACTGGTGGTCGCTGCTGCTCGCGCCGCTCGCGGTCGGACTGATCGGGATCGTGCTCGAGCGCGCGTTCCTGCGCCACCTGTACCACCTGGACCACCTGTACGGTCTGCTGCTGACGTTCGGGCTGGCGCTGATCATCGAAGGGCTGTATCGGCGCCAGTACGGATCGTCGGGGCTGCCGTATCCGAACCCGCTGCCGGGCGGCATGAACCTGGGCTTCATGTTCCTGCCGTATTACCGCGCGTGGATCGTCGTGTTCTCGCTGGTCGTCTGCCTGGGCACGTGGTTCGTCATCGAGCGCACGAAGCTGGGCTCGTACCTGCGGGCCGCGACCGAGCGGCCGGACCTGGTGCAGGCGTTCGGCATCAACGTGCCGCGGATGATCACGCTGACCTACGGCTTCGGCGTCGCGCTGGCGGCGCTCGCCGGCGTGCTGGCGGCGCCCGCATATCAGATCGCGCCGCAGATGGGATCGAACCTGATCATCGTCGTGTTCGCGGTGGTCGTCATCGGCGGCATGGGATCGATCCTCGGCGCGATCGTCACCGGCTTCGGGCTCGGCGTGGTCGAGGGATTGACGAAAGTGTTCTGGCCGCAGGCGTCGGCAACGGTGATCTTCGTGATCATGGCGATCGTGCTGATACTGCGGCCCGCGGGCCTGTTCGGGACCCAGAAATGAGCGCGACGCACGCGACGCCGGCACGGCGCGATTACAACCTGATCGCGTTCGCGATCCTGATCGCGGCGCTGCTGGTCGCGCCGATGTTCCTGTACCCGCTGTTCCTGATGAAGGTGCTGTGCTTCGCGTTGTTCGCGCTCGCCTTCAACCTGCTGATCGGCTACGTCGGGCTGCTGTCGTTCGGCCATGCGATGTTCTTCGGCGGCGCGTCGTACATCTGCGCGCATGCGATGAAGGTCTGGGGCTTCACGCCCGAGCTCGGCCTGCTCGCGGGCACCGGCGCGGCACTGATCCTGGGCGTGATTGCCGGTGCGATCGCGATCCGCCGCCAGGGGATCTATTTCGCGATGGTCACGCTGGCGCTGGCGCAGATGATCTATTTCTATGCGCTGCAGGCGCCGTTCACCGGCGGCGAGGACGGAATCCAGGCGGTGCCGCGGCGGGCGCTGTTCGGCGTCTTCGACATGTCCGCGGACCTGCGCGTGTACTACCTGGTGCTCGCGGTGTTCGCGGCCGGGTTCCTGATCATCTACCGGACGATCCACTCGCCGTTCGGCCAGGTGCTCAAGGCGATCCGCGAGAACGAGCCGCGCGCGATCTCGCTCGGCTACCCGGTCGACCGCTTCAAGCTGATCGCGTTCGTTTTGTCGGCCACGCTCGCGGGGCTGGCGGGCGCGACCAAGGTGCTGGTGTTCCAGCTCGCGTCGCTGACCGACGTGCAGTGGCAGATGTCGGGCGAGGTCGTGCTGATGACGCTGGTCGGCGGCATGGGCACGGTGTTCGGACCGATCGTCGGCGCGGCGGTCATCATCTCGATGCAGAACTACCTCGCGCACCTCGGCGAATGGGTGACGATCATCCAGGGCGCGATCTTCGTCGTCGTCGTGCTGCTGTTCCGCCGCGGCATCGTCGGCGAGATAGTCGCGCGGGTGCGCCGGCGCGGCACCAGCGATCCGGCCGCTCCGGCCGGCGGCGCGGTCGTCGCGGGCGGCGCCGGCAGCGCAACAGCCGGCTCCGGGCATCGGCCCGCGCCTGCCGGCGGGCGTCCGTCGGGAAGCGGCCGCTGACCGGTCGGGCGGCCGGCGCGACAATTGCCGGTCTTGTCGCGCTTCCTTCGTAAGGCGGACGGCCCGGCGGCCGTCGCAGGAAATCAGATGCCTGGCAGCAGCATGACCGAACGCAACCGCGACGGCGACACCGTTGCCGGCGCCGCGGATGCTCGCGTGCAGCGCCGCGAACTCGGGCTGTTCGCACGCTACTTCTTCTTCGGATCGTGTGCAGTCGGAGTCAACCTCGTCGTGCTGACGCTGCTGATCGAGGGCTTCGGCGTCTACCGCACCGTCGCGTCGGTCTGCGGCTTCCTCACTTCGGTCGCAGTGAATTTTCTGCTGCAGCGCCGATACACGTTTCGCAGCAACACGCCGTTGCGCACCGGCGGCGCGCTGTTCCTCGGATTCGCGCTGGCGACGCTGGCGCTGAACACGCTGATCTTCGACCTGCTGTCGCGCCACATCCACTATCTGCCGGCGCAGATGACGGCGGCGTTCCTGATGTTCCTGGTCAACTACCAGCTGAACCGGCGCTTCACGTTCCGGCGTTAGTCGCTCAAACGAGCTCGTGCGCCTGCGCCGGCTCGGCCGCCGGCTGCGGCGCGCCGTGCGAATGGGGCCGGCGCACCGCCGGATCGAGCCCGAACATCCGAAGGATCATCGGAAACACCTGCGCGAGCCGGAACGGCGCCGGCAGCTGCCCTGCGCGAACGCCGCTGTCGCTGAAGTAGCCCACGCCGGCGTGGTGGCCGTTCTTCAGCTGCGCATACGCGACCTGCGACGCGAAGCGCTCGATCCGCCGGTCGTCGCGCGACACCGACAGGTCGGGCGGCAGCCGCCGCGCGGTCGGCTTCAGCTGCACGTACAGCGTCGCGCCGCGGTTGTCGACGTAGAACACCTGCGGCGCGGTCGACGTGCCGCGCAGATCGGTGTCGCCGGTGTTCAGGTAGAACACGTCGGGCTCGGACGCGACGACTTCCTCGATCCGGCGCTGGCCCTCGAGCGCCGCGGCCTCGTCGTCGTATTCGACGACGAAATCCTCGGTCATCAGCGGATGGATGTTCCGGTATGGAATGCCGAGCGCCTCGAACACGCGCTCGTGCTCCTCGAGCCGATAGTAGTGCGCCTCGCGGTCGTGGGCCTGCTGGTGCAGCCCCGTGCACAACACGATCCGCGCATTCGGGTCGGCGCGCTGCAGGTCGCCCAGGATGCGGTCGTACAGCCGGTAGGCATCGAGCACCGGGTCGTCCCCTTCCTTCGACCACCACGACGGATTCCTCAGCGGACCGCGATAAAACGGCGAGCAGAACAGGTAGTGGTGCTGCAGATGCGCGCCCGCGTTCAGGCACAGGCTCGCGAAATCGGGGCGGTCGCGCCGCCACAGCCAGATGAACAGGTCGGCGAGCAGCCGGTCCGCGACCAGCGCCCGGTACCAGCGGCCGCGCTTGCCGAAGTACGCCAGCGTGTCGTGCACGTACGACGGCAGGCTGCGCCACTGCATGCACACCGCAGCACCGGCGGCCAGCCGCGCGAGCGAGCCGGCCGCGATCCGCTCGTTCGCATAATCGTCGGTCACCTGCAGGATCGCCTCGTAGATCCAGCGCAGCGCGCGCGGCCCGGTGACGGCCGAGCGCATCCACGGGTCGGGCATGAAGAACGCGGCACGCTTCGTCTTGTTCGTCGCGTTGAACGGCGAGATCGCGCCGACTTTCAGCCCGTGCGACTCGAGCCGCTCCCAGATCTGCTCATGGTCGGCGTAATACATGTCGCCCATCCGGAAGATTCCGTGCTCGGCGAACTCGAGCCCCGTGTGCGCCGTCGGCCACTGGATCCACGGGTTCACGTGCTCGTGCCGATCTTCCGAAAGCGTCTGTACGTAACCGTGGCGCTGGAAGAAGCGCTCGAAGTTCGGCAGGTCGCCGCGGTCGACGTACTTGTGCAGCAGATCGAAATCGATCTCGTTGAGCTCGATGAACATCACCGGGGGCATTGCTAGGACTCCGGAAGCTGAGCGAGTGGCGGTGGACACGTCAAAATATGTTTACCGTGCGGCCGGCGGCCCACAAGCAGCGTCGGAGGCGATTCGTGACGAACGCCGCAGGCTACGCGATCGCCAAAACGAACCTGCTGCCGCGGCCGTCCTGTGACTACCCCAAATTGGGTAAGCTTCGACACAGCGACACCCGGAGAACACGATGCCGTCCCACGCCCCGTCACCGCGCGACGATGCGCTGCCGCGCGTCACCTATGCGAACGCGAGCGCCGACTTCTCGTCGGTCCACGCGCTGTTCGACCGCGAGTTCCCGGCGTTCGCGGCGCGCCGGCTCGGCCGCGCGCATCCGAACGCGGTCGGCGGCCGCGACGACGACGGCGGGCGCCGCTACGACGTGCCGTCGCCGCTGGAT
>DATLGW010000713.1:0-7995 GCA_035540315.1 Burkholderiaceae bacterium
CGGACAGTTCGGAAAGATGCGCGCCGCGCGAACCCGAACCAGCAGTTGCGCGCCGACGAACTGCTCGAGCAGCGGATCGTCGTCGCGCATCGATGCCTGGCCGTTCACCCGCAGCCGGCGCGGTCGCTCGAAGTCGATGAACAGCATCCCGACCCACGGGTTCGCCAGCAGGTTGCCCATGCTGCGGAACATGCCGTTGCCGTCGAAACTCGGAAAGGCGAGCTCGTTGGCTGCGGTGATCCGGACGAACCCGGGATCGCCGCCCTTGTACGAGCAGTCGGGGCGCCCGTGCGCATCGCACGTGGCAAGGAAGAACAGCGGCCGGCTCTCGATGAACTCGCGATCCTCCGCGGTGAACGTCGTGCGCCCGAGCTTCTCGTCGAGACGGTCGGCCAGCCGCCGCGTGTCGAACCGGTCCTGCAGGCAGCGCATCCCGTCGTGATAGACGCGGTCGGGTGAGTCGGGGGAGTCCATCGCGGTTGCCTCCGCAGCAGTCGGCCCATCTTGATCGTTGCGCGAGCGCAGATCAAGGGACGGGGTCGCGCGGACCCTATGCGGTCTCGGGCTCGGCCTCGGCCAGGTCCTCCGCGAGAAATCCGCCGGACTGGTGGCGCCAAAGCTTCGCGTAGTGCCCGTCCAGCCGCAGCAGCTCGTCATGCGCCCCCTGTTCGACGACCCGGCCTGCGTCGAGCACGATCAGCCGGTCCATCCGTGCGATCGTCGACAGCCGGTGCGCGATCGCAATCACGGTCTTGCCGGCCATCAGATCGAGCAGCTCCTGCTGGATCGCCTGCTCGACCTCGCTGTCCAGCGCCGACGTCGCTTCGTCGAGCACCAGGATCGGCGCATCCTTGAGCACCGCGCGGGCGATCGCGATCCGCTGCCGCTGCCCGCCCGACAGCTTGACGCCGCGCTCGCCGATATGCGCGTCGTAGCCGCGCCGCCCCTGCCAGTCCTGCAGTCCGACGATGAAATCGTGCGCGCGCGCCTGGTGCGCCGCGGCTCTGACGTCGTCGTCGGTGGCCGACGGGCGGCCGTAGCGAATGTTCGCTGCAATCGACCGATGCAGCAGCGACGTGTCCTGCGTGACCATCGCGACCGATCCACGCAGGCTCTCCTGCGTGACCTGTGCGATGTCCTGTCCGTCGATGCGGATCGCGCCGCGGTCGGGATCGAAGAATCGCAGCAGCAGGTTCACCAGCGTCGACTTGCCGGCGCCCGAGCGCCCGACGACGCCGACCCGCTCGCCGGCGCGGATCGTCAGGCTCAGCCGTTCGAGCACCGGCGCGCTTTCCTGGCCGCCGTAGGAGAACCACACGTCGTCGAAGCGGATCTCGCCGTGCGGCACGACGAGCTCGCGCGCGTCGGGACGGTCCGCGCCGCCGTGCGGCACCGCGATCGTCTGCATGCCTTCCTGCACGACGCCGATGTTCTCGAAGATCGACGCGACTTCCCAGCTGACCCAGCCGGCGACGTTGTTGATCTGCCACGCCAGCGGCAGCGCGGTCGCGACGACGCCGGCGCTGACCGCGCCCTGCGACCACAGCCAGATGCCGATTGCGGCGGTCGACGCGATCAGCGCCGCATTCATCATCGACAGCGCGAACATGAACTGCGAGATCAGCTTCATGTGCGCGGCCATCGCGTCCTGGTGCTCGTCGACGACCTCGCGCACGTACGCGTCCTCGTCGGCCAGCCGCGAGAACAGCTTCACCGTCAGGATATTCGTGTAGCTGTCGACGACCCGCCCCATCACCTTCGAGCGCACTTCCGAGCTGGCGCGCGCGAGCTCGCGCATCCGCGGCACGAAGTGGCGCAGGAACACCAGATAGGCGGCGAACCACGCGAGCGTCGGAATTCCCAGCCGCCAGTCCGACAGCGCCATCAGCACGAACGCGCTGGTGCCGTACACGAGGATGTACCAGACCGCGCGGATGCTCGCCATCACGCTCTCGCGCAGCGACGTCGCAGTCTGCATCACGCGGTTGGCGATGCGGCCGGCGAAATCGTCCTGGAAGAAACTCCAGCTCTGCCGGACCACGTGCCAGTGGCTCTGCCAGCGCACCAGGCTCACTGCGCCGGGGATCAGCACGCTGTGGCGGATCACGACGTCGATCAGCATCACCAGCGGGCGCACGACGAGCACTGCCGCGACCATCGCCGCCAGCAGCGGCCACTGCTGCGCCAGCGCCGCCTGCCGGTCGCTCGCCTCCATCAGCGTGACCAGCTGGCCGATGAACACCGGAATCAGCGTGTCGATCAGCGCGACCGCGAGACTGGTCACGAACATCGCGCCGTACCAGCCTCGAGTCTGGCGCACGTAGTGCCAGTAGAACGCGAGCAGGCCGGCCGGGGGCGTTCCGGGGCCGGTGGAGGCCGAGCCGCGGATCCGGGATTGCAGGTAGGCGAACATCAGGTGCAGCGACGCGCGGAGAGGCGAGCCCGCGAGTGTATCGAAACGCGGTCGCGCGGTGCGGCACTATCCGCGCAATCCGCAGTGTCGTAGCATTGTCCGATCGTCGCCGCGCGCCGGCCGGTTCTTTCTGCACGCACACGCTATGACACGCTTCGCCTCCCGACTCGACAACGTGCAAGCCTCCGCGATCCGAGAGCTGTTCGCGCTGCTGGGCAAGCCAGGCATCATCTCGTTCGCCGGCGGCTTTCCGGACGCTGCGTTGTGCGATGCCGAAGGGATTGCGGCAGCGTCGCAGCAAGCGATCTCGCGCTACCCGATGGTCGCGCTGCAGTACGGCGCCAGCGAGGGGTTCGCGCCGCTGCGCGAGTGGATCGCCGGGTCGATGAGCTCGCCCGGCGCGGCGACCGAAGCGGCACGAATCGTCGTCACCACCGGCTCGCAGCAGGCGATCGATCTGCTCGGCAAGGTCCTGCTCGAGCCGGGCGATGTCGCGCTGGTCGAGCAGCCGACGTTTCTCGCGACGATCCAGGCGTTCCGGCTGTACGGTGCGCGTCTGATCGGAATCCCGACCGATGCCGACGGCGCCGACGTCGACGCGCTCGAGCGGCTGATCGCGCAGCATTCGCCGAAGCTCGTGTACCTGATTCCGACGTTCGGCAACCCGTCGGGCGGGCTGATGACACAGGAGCGACGCCGGCGGGTCGTTGAAATCGCACGCCATGCGCCGCAGACGGTGTTCGTCGAGGACAACCCGTACGGCGAGTTGTGGTTCGACCGCCCGCCGCCCGCGAGCATCTATTCGGTGGCCGCCGCGGACCGCGAGCTCGTCGACCGCTTCGTCTATCTCGGCAGCTTCTCCAAGATCCTGACGCCGGGTTTGCGCTGCGGCTGGATGGCCGCGCCCGCGGACCTGCTGGCCCGGGCGGTGATGGTCAAGCAGTTCGCCGATGCGAACACGTCGACGCTTGCGCAGGTGACGACCTATTGCTACCTCGACAGCGGCCGGCTGCCGGCCACTGTCGAGCGCGTGCGGCGCGTGTACTCGGATCGCGCGCGCGCGATGGGCGATGCGCTGGACGCGAAGTTCCCGGTGAATTCGCTTCGATTCGAGCGTCCGCAGGGCGGACTGTTCTACTGGGTGCGCGTCGCAGGCGACGTCGACGCGCCGAAGCTGATCCGTGCCGGAGTCGACCGCGGCGTCGCGGTCGTCCCGGGCAGCGCGTTCTATGCCGAGCAGCCGGATGCGCAGACGATGCGGCTGTCGTTTGCGACGGCAGGCTCCGACGCGATCGAGCAGGGCGTCGCTCGGCTCGCCGACGCATACCGCGAGCTCGGCGGACGCCCGAGCTAGGGCCACCGTCAGCGTCGCTGCGACCGCTCGCGCTCGACGAGCAATCGGCGCAGCAGCTTGCCCGACGCCGATTTCGGGATTGCCTCGACGAACTCGACGCGGCGCACCTTCTTGTACGCCGCGACCCGCTCGGCGACGTAAGCGATCAGCTCGTCGGCGGACACCGCAGAACGTGCGACGACATAGGCTTTGGGCACCTCGCCGTGCTCATCGTGCGGGCTCGCGACGACCGCCGCCTCGACCACCGCCGGATGCGTGACCAGCACCGCCTCGAGCTCGGCGGGCGCGATCGCGTACGCGTTGTACTTGATCAGCTCCTTGACGCGATCGACCACGTGCAAATGCCCATCGTCGTCGAATGAGCCGATGTCGCCGGTGCGCATCCAGCCGTCGGGCAGCAGCGTGTTTCGCGTCGCCTCCGGATTGTTCAGGTAGCCCTTCATCACGATCGGCCCGCGGATCCAGATCTCGCCCTGCGCGTTCGGCCCGAGCTCGCTGCCGTCGCCGACGTCGACGATCTTCGCCTGCATGTTCGGCCACAGCAGCCCGCAGGAGCCGCGCTTGATCCGCTGTGGATCGAGCAGGTTCGTCGTCGCAGCGCCGCTGAGCTCCGACATGCCCCAGCCCTGGAACACGATGCAACCGATCCGATCGGCGCACGCCTGCTCGATGTCCGCCCCCAGCGGCGCGGCGCCGCAGGACATCCAGCGCAGGCTCGACAGGTCGTAGCGGTCGACCGCCGGATGCTTGGCCAGCGCCACCACGATCGGCGGCACCAGCGACGCCTGGGTGACCCGGTAGCGCTGCACGCTGTCGAGGAACTGCTCGAAGTCGAACCGCGGCATCGCGACGATCGTGTCGCCCGCCTTCAGCCGCGCGAGCAGAATCAGCACCATGCCGAGGATGTGGAAGAACGGCGCGACCGCGATGCTGCAGTGGGCCTCGCCGTCTCCGAACATCACTTCGCATTGCCGCAGCTGCGCCAGCACGCTGTAATGCGTCAGCATCACCCCCTTCGGCAAGCCGCTGGTCCCGCTCGAGTACGGCAGCGCCAGCAGGTCCTCGCGCGGGTCGATGGCGACTTGCGGCAACGGACCGTCGCGCGCCAGCAGGGCGTCGAACGGAGTGCCGGCATCGGCGTCGCCGATCACGAACAGTTCGCGCACGTCGGTGCCTTCGATCGCCTCGCGCGCGCGCTCGGCAAGGGGCGCAATCGTCAGCAGAAAGCTCGCGCGGGTGTCCCGAAGCTGATGCGCGATCTCGGCCGCAGTCAGCAGCGGGTTCATCGTCGTGGCCACGCCGCCGACCAAGGTCACGCCAAGAAAGGTCGTCGCATACTCCGGCACGTTCGGCAGCAGGATCGCGAACACGTCGCCTTTGCGCAACCCGCGTTCGCGCAGTCCGACCGCCATTCGCCGCACCTGTGTCGCCAGCTGCGAATACGTCAGCGTCCGGCCCGACGGCGCGTCAATGATTGCCGGCTTGTCGCCGGCGGCGCCGAAGCCCTCCATCACCGACTGCGGGACGCTGACGCCGGGCACGTCGATGTCCGGCAGCGGGCTGCTGAAGATCATGTCTCGCCCTCCTCCTCCTGTCGGCGCCGGTTGCAGACCGGGGCTTTGTCGGTCGCCGCTGTGCGATCGCTGCGGCTGCCGGAAGCCTATCCGCTGCACCGGGGTTCAGGCAACAACTCGAGGGGGCGGCTCCGGCGCTCGACCGGATCCGGCACGCGCGACTCCGTCACTCGATCGGAATGCCGCGTTCCTTCACGACTTTCTTCCAGCGCTCAATGTCGCCGGCGATGAAATTGCCGAACGCCTGCGGCGTACCGCCGACCGGAACCGCCCCGATCCGCGCGAGCTGCTCGATCACCTCCGGCTCCTCGAGGATCCGGTTTACTTCGGCATTCAACCGGCCGTCGCCCGGTCCGGCTGCTTGCGCGCGAGCTCCAGGTATTCCCGGACCGACTTTGCCGGCGAAGCGGAGGGCACCGAGAACAGCAACGGCAGGATCACGCCCTGCACGATCGGCTGCAGGTCGTTGACGGTGTCGTACGGCAGCTTGTCGAACAGCGCCGGGCTGGTCGTGTGCGGCGCCGCCGTCCACAGCAGCGTATAGCCGTCCGGCGCGCTTTTGACGACGAACTCGTTCGCGATCCGGGTGTTCGCGCCCGGCCTCAATCAGTCGTATCGCGCAGCAGCAGCTTCGCGATGTTCAGTTGATGGATTTGGCTGGTCCCTTCGTACAGCCGGAAAAGCCGGACGTCGCGGTAGAGCCGCTCGATCGGATCTGCGATGTCGCCGCAATAACCTGCGCCGCCGAAGATCTGCACGACCCGATCGGCGACGCGCCCGCACATCTCGCTCGCATACAGCTTGCACATCGACACGTCGAGCGTGACGTCCTCGCCGCGGTCGCGCTTGCGCGCCGTCTCGAGAATCAGCGCCCGCGCCGCCTCGATCTCGACCTTGCAGTCGGCGAGCATCGCCTGCACGAGCTGGAACTCGCCGATCGGCTGGCCGAACTGGCGGCGCTTGCGCGCATGCACGATCGCCTCATCGAGCATCCGGATTGCCGGTCCCGTGCACAGCGCCGCCAGGTTGATCCGCTGCTTGTTCAGCGCCTTCATCACCGAGCGGAAGCCCTGCCCGGCCTTGCCGCCGAGCACGCTGTCCTTCGGAACGCGGCAGTCGCGCAGGTAGACCTCGGACACCGGCGATCCCGCCTGCCCCATCTTCCGGTGCGGCGCGCCCGTCGACAGCCCCGGCGTACCTCGCTCGATCAGAAAACACGTGGTACCGGACGCGCCGCGCGCGCCCGGTTCGGTGCGGGCGAGCACGGTGAACAGATCGGCGATCGGCGCGTTCGTGATGTAGCGCTTCACGCCGTTCAGCACGTACGAGTCGCCGTCGGCGACCGCGACCGTCTGCAGGCCACCGAGCAGATCCGACCCGGCATCCGGCTCGGTCACCGCCAGGCAAGACGTGATTTCGCCGGACGCGAGCCGCGGCAGGTAGCGCTGCTTCTGGTCCTCGGTGCCGTCGACGACGAGCGCCTCGGTGCCGATGCCGGTGTTCGTGCCGCAGCGAGCACGGAATGCGACCGAGCACTGCGACAGCTCGATGTTCGCAAGCGCGAGCTCCTCGGTCGTCAGACCGGCGCCGCCGTAGGTCTGCGGAATGCTCCAACCGAAGAATCCCGCCTGCCGCATTGCAGACACCAGGTCCTCGGGCACTTCGTCGAGCTGCTCGACGCGGCGCTCGTTCGGGATCGCGACATCGCGCACGAACGCGCGGGTCCGACGCAGCAGGTCGTCCATGCTTTGCTGATCGCGAATCATCGGGTCTCCAGCGGAACCGGCCCGCGCACGCTGATCAGCGCATCGACGGCGACTGCGCCTTCGCCGCGGGCGCGGACGATGTACGGGTTGACGTCGATCGAGTCGATCCAGTCGGCATTCGCAGCGGCGAAGCACGACAGCTTCGCCAGCGCATCGGCGAGCGCATCGATGTCGGCGGGCGGCGCGCCGCGCACGCCCTCGAGCACGCGGTAGGCGCGGATCTCGCGAATCATCCGATGCGCTTCGGCGGCGTCGAACGGCGCGCGGCGGAAGCTGACGTCCTCGAGCACCTCGACCAGCACGCCGCCGAGCCCGAACATCACGATCGGGCCGAATACCGGATCGACGGTGACGCCGAGGATGCACTCGACGCCGCCGCGGACCATCGGCGCCACCATCGCGCCGTCGATCGGCGCCTGCGGGTGCGCGCGGCGCGCGTTCGCGACGACCCGGTCGAACGCGACCTGCGCATCGCGGGCGCCGACGACGCTGAGCGCCACGCCGCCCGCATCGGATTTGTGCAGGATCTGGGCCGACACCACCTTGATCGCGACCGGAACCCCGAAAGCATCGGCGGCCGCGCCTGCCTCTTGCGCACTCGTGACCACCCGGTGCGCGACGATCGGGATGCCGATCGTCGCGAGCAGCGACAGCGCCTGCGGCTCGGTCGGCGCCGCCGGCGGCGCGTGGCGCTGTGCCGCCATCGCGTCAGGCGCCATCGCGGCGGCTGCGCCGGAGGAAGCGGCCGCGCGATCGAGGCTTTCGCGAATCGACGCGAGCGCCGCCAGCGCCCGGACGGCCCGCAGCGGCTCGTCCATCGCCAGGCAGCCGATCTCGTCGAGCTCGCGCCGGTTCTGCTCGTCGAACACGGTGACGACCGCCACCGGC
>DATLGW010000714.1:0-4234 GCA_035540315.1 Burkholderiaceae bacterium
ATCGTCGAGCTGCCGCGGATCTACATCAACGGCGGCCGCCGCGGCTATCTGGTCGGAATCGATCCGCGCGAGCTGCTGCGGCTGCTGTCGCCGGCGCTGGTCGACGTTGCGCTGCCGCTGCATGCCGCGCCCGATTCCTGAGCCGGCACCGGCGGCGGCGCATGCGGCTGCGGTAGACTCGCCGCCACACCCACGACCACGGAGCCGGCCGCGGCCATGGAGACGCTCTACAGCCTCGTTGCGATCGCGCTCG
Source organism: Burkholderiaceae bacterium (assembly GCA_035540315.1). Lineage (GTDB taxonomy): Bacteria > Pseudomonadota > Gammaproteobacteria > Burkholderiales > Burkholderiaceae_E > DATLGW01. The sequence goes on from DATLGW010000714.1 coordinate 254, forward strand.
CGTACCTGATCGGGTCGATTTCGTTCGCGGTCGTCGTCAGCCGCGCGCTCGGTCTGGCCGACCCGCGCAGCTACGGCTCGCGCAACCCCGGCGCGACCAACGTGCTGCGCACCGGCAACCGGGCCGCCGCGGCGCTGACGCTGGCGGGCGACGGTGCCAAGGGGGCGGTCGCGGTGCTGCTGGCCGCATGGGCGGCGCGCCGCTTCGGATTGCCCGACGCGACGGCGCCGCTGGCGGGCCTGGCGGCGTTCGTCGGGCATCTGTTCCCGGTCTACCACCGGTTCGCCGGCGGCAAGGGGGTCGCGACGGCGGCCGGCGTGCTGCTTGCGCTGAACGTGTGGCACGGGCTGGCGACGATGCTGACGTGGGCGATCATCGCGTTCTTCTTCCGCTATTCGTCGCTGGCGGCGCTGGTCGCCGCAGTGTTCTCGCCGCTGTATTTCGTGTTCCTGTTCGGCTTCGAGTTCGCCGCGCTGGTCGTGCTCGCGATGAGCCTGCTGCTGATCTACCGGCACCGCGCGAACATCGAGAACCTGATCGCGGGCAAGGAACGGCGCATCGGCGAGAAGCGCGGCGCGGCCGCCGAGCCGCGCCCGCCCGAGCGCGACCGCAAGGGCAGCGGCGCCGAGCGCAAGGGCAGCGGCGCGTCGCGATGACGCACCGCCCGCACCGACGCAAGTCGTCGCGCGGCAGCCCGCGCAGCGCCGATCGGCGCGTCGACGGCCGTCAGCGCGCCTGCGCGACCCGCTGCGGACCCGGCGCCGGCTCGCGACCGCGCAGCGCGGCGGCCGCGGCGGCAACGGCCGCCGCGAACACCGCGACGAACAGCGCCAGCGACCACACCGACATCGGGATTCCGGCGACCGGCACGTTCGCGTCGCCGCACGGGCCGGTCGCGGCGAACATGAACGGCCACGCCTGCGGCAGCCCGGTCGCATCCATCACGCGGTCGGCGAACGTCAGCGCGCACGAACCGGTGTCGACGAGCAGGAACGACTGGTAGCCGGCGGCTGCGATGCCGGTCAGCGCAATCGCGGCGATGCTGCCGGCGATCCCGACCCGCAGCGCCGCGCCGCGGCTCGGTTCGTTGCGGCGGCGCGCGCCCGTCGCAACGAACGCGACCGCGCTGACGACCAGCGTGGCCCAGAACACCAGCCGTTGCAGCGTGCACCACGGGCACGGCTGCGCGTCGCCGATCGCCTGCCAGCCCGATGCGGCCAGCAGGGCCAGCGCGCTCAGCGCCGCGATCGCCGCCATCGCGGCGCGGAAAGGATTCGAAACAACGTTCATTCGGTGTCGCTCAGGCAGAGTCGTTCGGGCTTGCCCGGCCTTGCCGGCAGCAAGCGGGTCGTCACGGCGCTGCCCCCGGCAGCAGCTGTTCGCGCACTGCCTGCGGCGTCAGCTCGGGCAGGCAGCGTTGCAGGAACGCATAGCCGAAGCTTCGCAGGTAATGGCCGCGCCGCAGCGCGATCGACGTCGTGTTCGATGCGAACAGGTGATCGCACGGCAGCAGCGCCAGGTTGCGGTCGCGCTGCGGATCGTACGCGACCGGGGCGATGATGCCGATTCCCAGCCCGAGCTCGACATAGGTCTTGATCACGTCCGAATCGATCGCCGCCAGCACCACGTCGGGCGACAGCCCGGCTGCAGCGAACGCGGAATCGAGCTTGCGCCGCCCCGCGAACGCCTCGTGGTAGGTGACGATCGGATATTCGGCGATCATCGGCAGCGTCAGCCGCGGCGCCTTGGCCAGCCGATGCTCGACGGGCACCACGACCGCGTGATGCCACGAGTACCAGGGAAAGCTGACCAGCTCGGGCGCCTGCGCGAGCGCCTCGGTCGCAATGCCGATGTCGGCTTCTCCTTCGACCAGCTGCGCGACGATGCCGGGCGGATCGGATTGGTGCAGCTCCAGATGGACCTTCGGGAAATCGGCGCGGAATGCTGCAACCAGCTCGGGCAGCTTGTAACGCGCCTGCGTGTGCGTCGTCACGATCGACAGCCGGCCTTCGTCCCGGTTCGCGAACTGCTCTGCCAGCCGCCGCACGTTCGCCGCATCGTGCAGCATCCGCTCGACGATCGGCAGCAGCTCCTTGCCCGGCTCGGTCATCCCGAGCAGCCGCTTGCCGCGACGCACGAACAGCTCGACGCCGAGCTCGTCCTCGAGGTCCTTGATGTGCTTGGACACGCCCGACTGCGACGTGTACAGCGCGCTGGCCACCTCGGTCAGGTTGTAGTTGCGCCTCGCGGTTTCGCGGATGATGCGCAGCTGCTGGAAGTTCACGCCGGCCTCGCCCCAGTGGACACGGGTCCGGGGCGCGGATCGCGACCCGCTCGCGACCTCACTGCGTCAGCGCTCGACGAACGCGCGCTCGACGACGAAATGCCCCGGTGCGTGCATCGTACCCTCGGTGAAGCCGCGCTGCTCGAGGACCGATCGCAGGTCGGACAGCATTGCGGGGCTGCCGCACAGCATCACCCGGTCGTCGGCGGTCGCGAACGTCGGCGCATCGAGGTCGCGGAACAGCTTGCCGGATTGGACGAGCTCGGTGATCCGGCCCTCGTTGCGGAACCGCTCGCGGGTGACGGTCGGGTAGTAGACCAGCTTCTCGCGCACCAGCTCGCCCAGGTACTCGTCGCGCGGCAGCGCGTCGGTGATCAGCTCGCGGTACGCGAGCTCCGACTGATAGCGGCAGCCGTGCACGAGCACGACCCGCTCGTAGCGCTCGTACGTTTCCGGATCCTTGATCACCGACAGGAACGGCGCCAGCCCCGTCCCGGTCCCGAGCAGGTACAGCCGCCGGCCCGGCAGCAGGTTCTGCAGCAGCAGCGTGCCGGTCGGCTTGCGGCTGACCAGGATGTCGTCGCCCTCGCGCAGGTGCTGCAGCCGCGACGTCAGCGGACCGTCGGGCACCTTGATGCTGAAGAACTCGAGCGTTTCCTCGTGGTTCGCGCTCGCCATGCTGTAGGCGCGCAGCAGCGGCTTGCCGTCGACCTGCAGGCCCAGCATCGTGAACTGGCCGTTCTGGAACCGGAAGGCCGGTTCCCGGGTCGTCGTGAAGCTGAACAGCGTGTCAGTCCAGTGATGGACGCGCAGCACGCGCTCGGGGCGCAGGTTGCTCATCGTTCATGAATCCGCAGGCGTACGGCGATGGATGAAATTGCAACTATTTTAACCGAGATTGGTGCGTTGCAACATCCCCTGAAGGCGGGGCAGAACGCACGCGGCCGGCCGCAGGTTGCGCAGCAGCCGCTACGACTGGACCCAGGGCAGCCCTTCGCTGCGCCAGCCGTTGAGCCGGTTGCGGCGGCCCTCGTGGTCCAGATCGCCCTCGAAGCCGCCGACCAGGTTGTACGCCTCGTAACCGGCCGCCGCTGCCGCGGTCGCCGCCTCGTGCGAGCGCACGCCGCTGCGGCAGATGAAGATCACCGGCATCGACGGATCGACCTCGCGGCGCAACTCGTCGAGGAACGCCGGATTCGGGTGCGTTTCGCCGTAGCGTCTCCATTCGATGTGGACGCCGCTGGCGACGCGACCCACGAACAGCCACTCCGGCTCGGTGCGCACGTCCACGAGCACCGCGGCGCCCGCCTCGATCATCGCGTGCGCTTCCCGCGGCGTCAGCGCGCCGGCGTACAGCAGGGGTTCGAGTTCGATGTCGGACATCGGCGGCACGATAGCCGCTGCTGCAGTGCAGCGCAACGAAGGGATTCTGATGAGCTTATGACGGGTCGTGTTAACGCGCAGCCGCCAGCGACTCGAGCGGCCAGCGCGGCCGCACGTCGAACCGAAGCGAGTCGCCGGCGGGCGGGTCCTGCCGCAACCGCAGCGCGCCCGCCAGCGCGATCATTGCGCCGTTGTCGGTGCACAGCGCGGGCTCCGGAAAATACACGCGCAGCCCGCGCTCGCGCGCCGCGGCATCGAGCTGCTCGCGCAGGCGCTGGTTCGCGCTGACGCCGCCGGCGATCACCAGCGTACGC
>DATLGW010000715.1:0-6031 GCA_035540315.1 Burkholderiaceae bacterium
AACTTGTTGCGCGAGAAGTCGAACCCGCCGACCATCGCCCGCACCGAGCCGTCGTCGGTGTTGACCGCAACGAACCCGGCCTGCACCTCGGGGGTCTGCACGACCTCCCAGCCCTTGGCGCCCTGGGCGATCCGGATCACCGCGCCGGGTCGCAGCCGCCGTGCCGGCGGCGCGTTCTCGCGCAGCCACGGCGCGACGAACTTCAGGCTCTCGCCGGTGATCTCGACCGTCACGCCGCGCGTGCGCGCGGCCACGATCCGGCGCGGATTCGCCTCGAGCACGACCGCCGCCAGATAATCGTCGACGTCGCCAGTCTCCAGCAGCGCTTCCTCGATCTTCTCCTCGCGCCGCGCCGGGTCTGCCGGCAGCTCGACCGTCGCCTCGGGACCGCGGTAGCCGTAGCGCCGGTCGTAATCGAGCACGCCCTGGCGCAGCGCCAGGTTCGCCGCTCGCTGATCGGCCGAGCTCACGGTCGTGTACACGCGCAGGCCGGCGGTGTAGGTGTCTTCCTTGAACAGGTCGTAGGCGAGCATCCGCGCCCATTCGGCGACGTACGGCGCGCGCACCGCGTAATCGACCGTCGTCGGATGCAGCCGCAGCTCCTCGTCGAGCGCGGCCTGGTGATCCTCTTCCGACAGATACCCCAGATGACGCATCCGGCCGAGCACGTAATGCTGGCGGATCTTCGCGCGCTTCGGATTGACGATCGGATTGAACGCCGACGGCGCCTTGGGCAGCCCGGCGAGCATCGCCATCTCCGCCGGCGACAGCCGGTTCAGCGGCTTGCCGAAATAGACGTGCGCGGCCGACGCGAAGCCGTATGCGCGTTGTCCGAGGAAGATCTGGTTCAGGTAGATCTCGAGGATCTGGTCCTTGCTCAGCGTCTGCTCGATCTTCAGCGCCAGCAGGATCTCGAAGATCTTGCGGGTGTAGCTGCGCTCGTTGGACAGGAAGAAGTTGCGGGCGAGCTGCATCGTGATCGTGCTCGCGCCCTGCGCGCGTCCGCCCGCGACCAGGTTCGCGAGCGCTGCACGGCCCACGCCGATCAGATCGACGCCGCTGTGCTCGAAGAAGCGGTCGTCCTCGGCCGCCAGGATCGCCTTCTTCATCAGGTCGGGCACTTCCTCGATCCGCACGACGCTGCGGCGCTCCTCGCCGAACTCGCCGATCAGCACGCCGTCGCTGGTGAACACGCGCAGCGGCACCTTCGGGCGGTAGTCGGTCAGCGCATCGAGCGTCGGCAGGCGGTCGCTGGCGAGCACCAGCGCCAGCGTCAGCGCCAGCCCGGCGGCCAGCGCCAGCGTCGCGGGGATCGCGACTGCGAGACCCAGCATTGCCGCGAGGCCGATGCCGCCCCGCGCAGACTCGGACGCCCGCCGACGGCGGGCGGGCTTGGACTTCATGTCTGAAACCGGGTCGTGTCGATTCATTCGATTCTATCGAAGTGAACCCTCCAACGCCCGGTTCGTTGTGGTGGTCGACATACGGGGGCGCCGAGGCGATCGACGGCTGTTGCGCGTTGGTCTATTGCCGGGGAAAAAGCTTTACAGTAGTTCGACCTTGTTGCTAGCATCTAAAGGCACCACTTAAAAAACGCCTGTAAGTCATTAATTTTTCAGCGGTTTTTGGTCCCAAATCGGGGGGTTCTTGGGCCTCGGAATCACCAGTCTGTTGCGTCGTCAGACACCGCCTTTGCTGGGTGTCGACATCAGCGCGTCCAGCGTCAAGCTGGTCGAGCTGGTGCCGGGCGCCAAGACGTCGATGCGGCTGTCCGGTTATGCGATCGAACCGATCGAACGCGGCGCGATCGTCGACGGCAACGTCGAAAAGCCCGAGGCGGTCGCCGACGCGCTGACGCGCGCGATCCGCCGCACCGGCACCCGGACCCGCTCGGCGGCGCTGGCGCTGCCGTCGGCCGCGGTGATCACGAAGCGGATCACGCTGCCGGCCGGGCTGCGCGAGGAGGACTACGAAGCGCAGGTCGAGAGCGAGGCGAGCCAGTACATCCCGTTCTCGATCGAAGAGGTGAACCTGGACTTCCAGATCCTCGGCCCCTCGAGCGCGTCGCCCGACGACGTCGATGTGCTGCTTGCGGCGTCGCGGCGCGAGAAGGTCGACGATCGGCTGGCGATCGCGGAGATGGCGGGGCTGAAGGCAGTGGTCATCGACGTCGAGCCGTATGCGGCGCGCACGTCGATCGACCACGTGACCAGCTTCCTGCCAAACCACGGCGACGGGCTGATCCTGGCCGTGTTCGATGCGGGCACGACGACGACGAACCTGACGATCGTGCTGAACGGCCAGACGATTTTCGAGCGCGACCAGTCGTTCGGCGGCCAGCAGCTGACTCAGGACATCGTGCGGCTGTACGGGCTGACGCCCGAGGAGGCCGAGATCAAGAAGAAGACCGGCGACCTGCCGGACAACTTCCATGAGGAACTGCTGCAGCCGTTCGTCGAGCAGGGGGCGAACGACGTCGCCCGGTCGCTGCAGTTCTTCTTCACGTCGACGCCGTACACGCGGGTCGACCGCATCTTCCTCGCCGGCGGCAGCGCGGTGACGCCCGGCCTGGCCGAGGCGGTGGCCGAGCGCACGCAGGTGCCGACCGAGGTGCTGAGCCCGTTCCAGGGCATGGAGATCGCGGAGTCGATCCGCGAGCGCCAGCTGCGGCTGGACGCGCCGGCGCTGGTGGTCAGCTGCGGTCTCGCAATGCGCAGGTTCGACGCATGATCCGCATCAACCTGCTGCCGCATCGCGAGATGCGCCGCGAGCGGCGCAAGAAGGAGTTCATGACCACGGCCGTGCTGGCCGCGATGGGCGCGGCGGTCGTGGCGTTCGCCGGCGGCGTGGTCATCAACCAGATGATCTCGACCCAAGAGGCGCGCAACAACTTCGTCAAGGCGGAGAACGCGCGGCTCGACGAGCAGATCAAGGAAATCAGGACGCTGCGCGACGACATCGCGTCGCTGCGGGCGCGCCAGCAGGCGGTCGAGGATCTGCAGGGCGATCGCACGGCGCCGGTGCATCTGCTCGACGAGCTGGTGCGGCAGACGCCCGACGGGATCTATCTGAAGCAGCTGCGCCAGGAAGAGATGAAGGTCGTGATGACCGGACATGCGCAGTCGAACGAGGCGATCGCGGAGCTGCTGCGCAACCTGGCCGAGCGCAGCGCATGGCTCGAGCGCCCCGAGCTGGTCGAGATCAAGGCGATCGTGGGACCGGCGGCGCCCGGCACGAGGGAAGGCCGCCGCGCGTTCGAGTTCTCGCTGAGCGCGCTGATCAAGCGGCCGAACCGGCAGCCGACGGCGCCCGCGCAGGCGGCGCCCCGGGCACAGGCACAGGCGCCATGGCACGGCTGAACCTGAACCTGGACCTCGCGGCGCTGCAGGAGCAGTTCCAGGGGCTGCAGGGGCGTCACCCGGGACTGTGGCCGCAGGTGCCGCGGGCGCTGCTGCTGATCGGCGTGTTTCTGCTGATCGTCGCGCTGGGCTGGGGGTTGTACTGGCGCGGGCTGTTCGAGGAGCTCGAGGTCGGCCAGATGCAGGAAGAGAAGCTGAAGGCCGAGTACCAGGACAAGATCAAGCAGGCGGTGAACCTGGCGGTGCTGCGCAAGCAGAAGGAGCACGTGCTGCAGTACGTGAGCCAGCTCGAGAAGCAGCTGCCCAGCCGCGCGGAGATGGACGCGCTGCTGTCGGACATCAATCAGGCCGGCGTCGGCCGCGGTCTGCAGTTCGAGCTGTTCAAGCCCGGGCAGGTGGTCGCGAAAGAGTACTACGCCGAGCTGCCGATCAACGTGCGGCTGATCGGCACCTATCACGACCTGGGCGCGTTCACCAGCGACATCGCGAACATGCCGCGGATCGTCACGCTGAACAACCTGCAGATCGTGCGGCAGGAGAAGACCGGACAGCTGACGCTGGACGCGGTCGCGAAGACGTTCCGCTACCTGGATCCGGAAGAGGTGCAGCAGCAGCGCGCCGCAGCGGCCAAGCGCAAGGAGGCGCGCAAGTGATCTCGGCGCCGCGCTGGGCATTGCGGATCGCGAGGCGCTGGGCTCCGTGGCTCGCGATCGCGGCGGCGATCGCCGGCTGCGATTCGAATCACGAGCGCGAGCTCCAGGCGTGGATGGACGAGGCCCGGCGCACGACGCCGCCGATCCGCGAGACGCTGACCGAACCCAAGCGCTTTCAGCCGTTTCGCTATCAGCCGGGCGATGCGCCGGATCCGTTCTCGCAGTCCAAGCTGCTGGGGGCGTTGGAGAAGGCGGCCGAGCGCAGCGCCAGCGGCCTGAAGCCGGACCTGACGCGGCGGCGCGAGCCGCTGGAAGCGTTCCCGCTGGAGACGCTGCGCCTGGTCGGGCACCTGCAGAAAGGCGACGTCAACGTCGCGTTGCTGCAGGCCGAGAAGCTCGTCTACCAGGTGCGCGTGGGCAACTACATCGGCCAAAACTTCGGCCGCGTGATCCGGATCTCGGAAACCGAGCTCGGTCTGAAAGAGCTGGTCCAGGACGCCGTCGGCGACTGGATCGAGCGTGAAACGTCGCTGCGTTTGCAGGAGAGCACCCGATGAGCCCCAGGGCGGCTTCGAATTGGATCCGCCAGGCGATCGCGCTGCTGGCAGCCGGCGCGGCGATCGCCGGCGCGAATGCGCAGCCGAACCGGATCGAATCGGTGTCGAGCGCGCTGCAAGGCGGCACCACGCTGCTGCGGATCGAGATGTCGCAGCCGCCGCAGCAGCCGCCGGCGAGCTTCTCGGTCGCGAACCCGCCGCGGCTGGCGCTGGATTTCCCCGGCACCGGCAGCGCCGTCGGTTCGGGCGCGATCGAGCTGGCGCAGGGCGACGTGCGCAGCGTGAACGTCGTGCAGGCGGGCGGGCGCTCGCGCGTGGTCCTGAACCTGAAGCGGCCGGTCACGCATTCGGCCAGCGTCGAGGGCAATGCGGTGATCGTTGCGCTCGATCCGGTCGCCAGCGCCGCGACCAGCGCGCAGCGGCCGTCGTCGTTCAGCTTCGCGAAGGGCGACGACACCAGCCCGCACGCGCTGCGCGACATCGACTTTCGCCGCGGTCGCGACGGCGAAGGACGCGTGGTCGTCGAGCTGTCGGACAACCAGACCGGCGTGGACATCCGGCAGCAGGGCCAGATGGTGATCGTCGACTTCCTGAAGGCGCAGCTGCCCGACAACCTGCGCCGCCGGCTGGACGTCAGCGACTTCGGCACGCCGGTGCGCTCGGTGCGCGCGTTCCAGCAGGGCGACACCGCACGGCTGGTGATCGAACCGCAGGGCCTGTGGGAACACAACGCGTATCAGAGCGACACCCAGTTCGTGCTCGAGGTCAAGCCGATCAAGGAGGATCCGAACCGGCTGACGCAGGGAACCCGTCCCGGCTACGGCGGCGAGAAGCTGTCGCTGAACTTCCAGAACGTCGACGTGCGCGCGCTGCTGCAGGTGATCGCCGACTTCACGAACCTGAACATCGTGACCAGCGATTCGGTGGCCGGCAGCCTGACGCTGCGGCTCAAGGACGTGCCGTGGGACCAGGCGCTGGACATCATCCTGCAGTCCAAGGGCCTGGACATGCGCAAGACCGGCAACGTGATCCTGGTGGCCCCGCGCGAGGAGCTCGCGACCAAGGAGAAGCTCGAGCTCGAGGCGCGTCAGCAGATCGCAGAGATCGAGCCGACCCGCACGGAAACGTTCCAGCTGAACTACCAGAAGGCCGAGGCGGTCGGCAAGCTGCTGGCCGACGACAAGCAGCGGGTGCTGTCCAAGCGCGGCAGCGCCGTCGCGGACCCGCGCACGAACAAGCTGTTCGTGCAGGACACCGCGAGCGCGCTGGAGAACGTGCGCCGGCTGATCACGCAGATCGACGTGCCGGTCAAGCAGGTGCTGATCGAGGCGCGGATCGTCGAGGCCGACGACCGCTTCTCGCGCAACCTCGGCGCCAAGCTCGGCTTCAACGACGTGTCGAGCACGATCCATCGCACGGTCGGCCGCACCGATCCGGTGACCGGCGACGTGGTCGCGGTCAA
>DATLGW010000716.1:0-2881 GCA_035540315.1 Burkholderiaceae bacterium
CGAGCTCGCGCTGCAGGTGCACCGGGAGATCGGGTGGCTCTACGCCCGCACGGGCGCGCGCGTCGTGTCCTGCGTCGGCGGCATGGACATCCGGCGCGAGCACCGCGCGCTCGGCGAAGGCGCCGACATCGTCGTCGGCACGCCGGGGCGGCTGCGCGATCACCTCGAACGAGGCCGACTCGACGTGTCGGGCTTGCGCGCGATCGTCCTCGATGAAGCCGACGAGATGCTCGACCTGGGCTTTCGCGACGATCTCGAGTTCCTGCTGGATGCCGCGCCCGCCGAGCGGCGCACGTTGCTGTTCTCCGCGACGATCCCCAAGGAGATCGCGGCGCTGGCGCGGCGCTACCAGCGCGACGCCGTGCGCATCGCGACGTCGGCGCGCGACGAGCCGCACGGCGACATCGAATATCGCGCGTTGCGGATCGCGCCGAACGACGTCGAGCATGCCGTTGTCAACGTGCTGCGCTACTTCGAGGTGCGCGGCGCGCTGGTTTTCTGCGCGACCCGCGATGCGGTGCGCCGGCTGCACGGCGAGCTGCTCGAGCGGGGTTTCGCAGTGGTCGCGCTGTCCGGCGAGCTGACGCAGGCCGACCGCAACCGCGCGCTGCAGGCGCTGCGCGACGGGCGCGCGCGGGTCTGCGTCGCCACGGACGTGGCGGCCCGCGGCATCGACCTGCCGGATCTGGGGCTCGTCGTGCACGCCGATCTGCCGCAGAACCGCGAGGTGCTGTTGCATCGCAGCGGTCGCACCGGGCGTGCCGGGCGCAAGGGCATCTGCGTGCTGCTGGTGCCGCACACGCGGCGCTGGCAGGCCGAACGGCTGCTGAAGTCGGCGCGCATCGATGCGGCGTGGGGCGCACCGCCGTCGGCCGACGAAATCCGCGAGCGCGACCAGCACCGCCTGATGCAGGATCCGGCGTGGGCCGAAGCGCCGGAGGACGAGGATATGGCCGCTGCGCGCACGCTGCTCGAGCAGCGCAGCCCCGAGCAGATCGCCGCGGCGCTGGTCCGGATGCACCGCGCGCGGCTGCCGGCGCCCGAGGAGATGCTCGACGAGGGTGCCGAGCGTGCGGCGAAGCCTGGGCGCATCCGCACCGAACGTGCGCCGCCACCGGGGCGCGCCCGCGAGCCTGCGCCGCCGCCTGGACGAGCGCGCGACGAGCGTGCGCCGGCGGCCCGAGGCACCGCGAAGCTCGTCGCCCCGGATCGGCGCGGCGCGGCGCGAGACATGCTGTGGTTCAGGATGAACGTCGGTCGCAACCGCAATGCCGATCCGCGCTGGCTGGTGCCGCTGATCTGTCGCAGCGGTCACGTGACGAAGCGCGACATCGGCGAGATCCGCATCTTCGACCGCGAGACGAAATTCGAGATCGCGCGGCATGCGGCCGCGCAGTTCGAGTCGGCGTTGCGCCGCCGAACCGGCGACGACATGGAGATCAGCATCTCGCCGGTGCGAGAGCCGGCCGGTCAAGTCAGCGGGCGACGGTCCGCGACTGCTCGCGCATGAACTGCGTGACGTAATACGGCCCCAACCCGCCCTTGCCGGTCGTTCCCGATCCCTTCCAGCCGCAAAACGTCTGGTAGCCGGGCCAGGCGCCGGTGGTCGCGCCGCTGGCGCGGTTCACGTACAGCACGCCCGCTTCGATGCGGTCGTAATACAGCGCGAGCTCGCGCTCGTCGCGGCAGTAGATCCCCGACGTCAGCCCCAGCGCCGAGCGGTTGCTGTCGTCGATCGCGTCGGCGAGCGCATCGTACGGCTGCACCGACACCAGCGGCACGAACAGCTCGCGCCGGTTCACCGGATGCTCGGGCGGCAGCCCGGCGACGATCGTGGGCCGCAGGTAGGCGCCGTTTTCGGCCCGCTCGCCGAGCTCGGGCGCGTCGGCCGCAGCCAGTCGCCGCCCGCCGGCGACGACGCGGCCGTCGGCGCGCGCTTGCGCGACCGCCTGTTCGAACCGCGCTGCCGCGGCCGCGTCGATGACGGGGCCGGTGAACGTGCGCGCCTGCGTCGGGTCGCCGACGACCAGCCGCTCGGCAATCGCGGCCAGCCGCTCGAGGAACTCGCGTTCGAGCGCGCGCGCGACATAGACCTTCGAGCACGAGCTGCACTTCTGGCCGGACAAACCGAACGCCGCGCGCGCGACGCCGCTGGCGGCCGCATCCAGATCGGCGCTCGCGGTGACGAATGCCGCGTTCTTGCCGCCGAGCTCGGCGAGCACCGGCCGCGCGAACGCGCCGGCGAGCATGCGGCGCGCGATTGCCATGCCGACCTCGTGCGAGCCGGTGAACGCGACGCCGTCGACTCCCGGATGCTCGATCAGCGCCTGGCCGACGTCGCGGTCGCCGGCGACGAAGTTGAACACGCCGTCGGGCAAGCCCGCTTCCCGATAGGCCCGTGCCAGCGCCGGCGCGCTGAACGCCGCGCCGGGGGATGGCTTCCAGACCACCGTGTTGCCTGCGAGCAGCGCCGAGCTCGTCATGCCGACCGCAAGCGCCAGCGGAAAGTTGAACGGCGAGATCACCGCGAACACGCCGTACGGCACCAGCCGGTCGCTGCCGGTCTCGGTCGCGGAACCCGGCCGCAGCGGCCGCTGCCAGTGCTGCGCCTGCTCGGCCTGCTCGCAGTAGTAGTCGATCAGGTCGATCGACTCCTCGACCTCGCCCATGGCTTCGAGCCGCGACTTGCCGACCTCGTAGACCAGTCCCATCGCGATCTCGAACCGGTCGCGCCGGATCGCGTCGGCCGCGCGGCACAGCATCGCAATCCGCTGCGGCCACGGCGTGCCGCGCCAGTCGGCTCGCGCGGCGCGCGCCGCCTGCACGGCACGGTCGACCGCGGCCGCATCGGCGGCGACGAGGCTCCCGATCGCGATCCGCC
>DATLGW010000717.1:0-4181 GCA_035540315.1 Burkholderiaceae bacterium
ACGTTGGTGTTCTCGCGGACCGCGATCACCGTGATTCCCTGCTCGAGCGCCGCGAGCAGCGGCAGCCCGACGCACCCGTCGGGCGTGATCAGGCACGAGATGCCGGTCGCGTCGAGCAGGTCGGGCCGATCGCCGGGCGACACGTCGCTGACGATCCGCGGGCTGCGGTGCAAACCCTTCAGGATCGACATGCAAAACGCGGTCGAGATCGCCTCGGCCGCCATCCGCGGATCGACGATGCCGAAATCCTGGGTCGCGGTCTCGACGTTCTCGTACATCGGCGCATGCGCGGTCGGCACCTCGAGCAGGTGCGACAGCGCGTGCGTCAGCAGCGCCTCGACGCCGCCCCACGGGTTGACGACGTCGCCTTCCTCGTTGCCGAAGTAGCTCTCGTAGGTGCCCGACGGCACCGCGACCTGCGTGCACAACGCGACGGCGTCGTAGCTGGCCCGCCGATCGTGCAGCAGCTCGACCAGCGGCGCGAGATTCTCGACCTCGCCCGCGGCGCGGCCCGACGGCGTGTTGCGCGCGATCACCGCCGGCGCCGCCTTCATCACGACCATCGCCGGTATCTCGATTCCGAACGTCGCGCGGGCGGCGTTGACCGAATTCTCGGTCGCGTGCGCCAGCATCTGCTCCTCGTGTTCGGCTGCGATCACCAGCACGCGGTTCGCCCGCGGGCGCGCCAGCCCGACCGTGCCCATCATCAGCCGCGACAGCACGCTGCCCTCGACGTACAGCGCATTGGCCGGCAGCTCGTTCAGATCCGACGCGTTGACGACGTTCGGATGCAGCACCAGCGTGTCGCAGGCGCTCGCGACCAGCATCGCCAGCGGATTGGCGTCGCCGGCATGGCCGCCGATCGTGCAGCCCACGCCGGTCGGAATCAGCAGCACGGCGTTGAAGCGCCTGTCGTCGTGGAACGGGCGGCGCCGGAACTCGAAGATTCCGCGCTGGCGATCGGCCGGCGCGCCGTGCAATGCCGCGACCTCGCAGTGATAGCCGCGTTCGCTGCTGCGGCTCACGACGACCCGGATCGGCACCCGCCGCGAACCGAGCTTCTCGCGCGTCGCCTCGGCCAGGTGCGCCAGCAGCCCGCGGTGCCCCGCCTGCAACGGGACGATGAATTCGTGCTCGTCAACCCGCATCTGTGATCGCTCCGCAGTGCTCGAGGAAACTTGAATATGAGGACCGCGCCCGCAACCGCAGCGCATTGCCTTCGCCCAACGAATAGATCGACGGCAGGTTGATGCCGTTGAAGAAATGCGCCTTCACCAGCGTGTAGGCGCCGAAATCGGGGAACGCGACCAACGATCCGACCTGAAGCGGCTGCGCGAACCGGTAGCTGCCGAACACGTCGCCGGCCAGGCACGTGCAGCCGGTCAGCTGATACGCGTGCGCGCCCTGCGGCTGCGTGCCGGAGACTTCCGGGGCGAACTGGTATTCGAACGCTTCGGGGATGTGATTGACGCTGCAGTCGAGCACTGCGACCGACGCGCCGTCGCGCTCGAACAGATCGACGACCGACGCAACCAGCGTGCCGGCGCGCTTGGCGATCGCGGCGCCGGGCTCGAACAGGATCTGGCCGCCGCAGCGCTGCTGCGCCAGCCGGATCGCCTGCCGCAGCGGCTGCAGATCCGTTGCCGCATGGAACAGATAGCCGCCCCCGAGGTTCAGCCACTGCAGCCGCGCCAGCCACGGCCCGAGCTCCCGGTCGAGCCGCTGCACGGTCGCGAGCAGCGGCGCGAAGTCGCGCGCTTCGCAATTGTTGTGGACCAGCACCCCGTCCAGACCAGCCAGCAGATGCGGCTGCTCGCGCAATGCGGTCGCCACGCGGTCGATCGGCTCGCCCAGCCGCGAGTGGCGGCGGCACGGGTCGTAGCGCTCGTCGTCGACGAAAGACAGCAGCGGGTTGATCCGCAGCCCGCAGCTGACGCGACCGCGCGCGGCGTCCGCGTGGCGCTGCCATTGCGCGAGCGAATTGAAGCTGATCGCGTCGCACAGCCGGCACAGCTCGTCGATCTCGTCGGCGCGCAGCCCCGGCGACGTGAAGTGGACCCGGCCGCGATCTCCCAGCACGCGGCGCGCAAGCCGTGCCTCGAACAGTGAGCTGACACTGAAACCGTCGAGCCGCGGCGCGAGCACGCGCAGCGCGGGTTCGATGCTGAAGGATTTGACGGCGAACAGCAGCTCGGTGCGCTCGCCGTCGATGGCCGCGCGCGCGCGCGCGGCATCGGCAAGAAGCTGATTCTCGTCGTAGACGAATGCGGGTGTGGCGATCCCGGCGTTCCGGATCAGGCGCGTCAACTGCTGATCGCCCAGTCTGCCCTCTTCTATCTCAACCTCCATGCAGCGCCCGTCGTCCGGCACGCCGCACCGTCGTGTTCCTGAACCGGCAAGGCGGCGACTCGCCGTCCGCGCCGGACGAAGCGCTGCCCCCGCTGCCGCCGATGCGAGCGCAGGGTCGGGCGCAAACGCGAATTCTACAAGGATCGACCGGGGCCGAGGACCACGGCAATGTCACCCGCAGGGATGCCCTCGCAGCAGGTATGCGCCTTGCATGACCGCCCGAACCGCCGCCAAAGCGGCGCTTCTGCCGGAGAGGCCGATGACGCCCGAATCACGCGGTCCCGCAACCCTCGCGGCGCTGCTTTCGACGATCGCACTGCTGGCGTCGCCGATTGCCGTCGCGCCGGCGGCGGCTCGCGAAGCCGCCACTGCGCCGCGCGCTGCGGTCCCGGCCGAGCCGGTGTCCCCGCCGCAGGCAGTCGATGCGCCTCCGCTCGATCGCTCGACCGAGACCACCGGTACGACCGGCGCCGCATCGATCCGCGCGATCGGCGAGCACAACCCCGCCGCGGGCGCGATCGTCGACCCGGCGGGCGTGATCGGCTCGCCCGTTCGGCGCGCCCAATCGGAACCGGCCGGCGGCCGAGACACGGAGCGCAGCGATCCGAGCGGCCGGGCCGGAAGCGCCGCTGCGGTCGGTTCGACGCCGGCGCGATAACGCCGCCCTGGGTCAGCTGCGGAACTGCGCGCCGCACACTCGCGGCGCTGATGCCGATGCGCCCGGGGCCGGCAGCGCCGCCCCGGGATGGACGTCAAACGATTCGGCGCTTCGGGTCGACCTGCGACGGGGCCGTGCGGCCAAGGCTGTCACGCAGCCAGGAGGTGAACTCGTCGTCGCGGTCGTATTGGCCGATGCCGACCATCGTGAGGAAAATGCAGGCTGCCAGCGGCCCGACGCAAAGCAGCACCACCCACACGCTGTCCAGCTCCATCGGCACCCCCCTGTGTCTCTGCAGCTGCCGTGGATGCTATTCCTTTTTTTCTTTGCGATCAACTCATTGAGTGAGCAAACTCAAGTATTTTCGTTCGAGTGATTTCTGATCATGGACGTTGGCCGCCGGCAGCGAGCTGCAGCGCGGGTTCCGCGGCGCTCGAGCGCCCGCGCCGCATGCGCCGGACCGGCCCCGGCAAACGCGTCCGGTGCAGATCCAGGTCCTGGATCAGCAGCTCGTAGCGATCCGGCGGATTGACGGCAACCAGCGTGACGGCGAAGACCGATCCGACGAGCCAGAGCACGGCGGCAACGAAGTACCAGGAATCCAGCCATTCCATCGAGACGCTCCTTGCGGCGAAGCCCAGCGCGCGCGCTGACTGCGCACCGCGGGTTCGGCAAAGGATGCCGATCGCACGGAAGCGGCGCCGCAACGGGCGGATCGACGGCCGCGACAGGCGACGAGCGGCACTCCGCCGAGGCCGCGGCGCCGGACCCTAAAGCAGCTCGCGCAGCTCGCGCTTCAGCACCTTGCCGTAGCTGTTCTTCGGCAGCGCGTCGACGAACAGGTACCGCTTGGGGCACTTGAAGCGGCCGATCCGCTGCCGGCAGTGCGCGTCCAGCGCCGCTTGCGTCGGCGCGACCCCACGGGCCGGCACGACGAAGGCGACGACGATCTCACCCCAATCGTCGTCGCGCTGCCCGACCACGCACGCCTCGGACACCTGCGGGTGCGCCAGCAGCACCTCCTCGACCTCGCGCGGATACACGTTCGAGCCGCCGCTGATCACGACGTCCTTCGAGCGGTCGCGCAGCGTCAGGTAGCCGCGCGAATCGAGCGAGCCCATGTCGCCGGTCCACAGCCAGCCGTTGCGCAACGCTTGGGCGCTCGCCTGCGGAT
>DATLGW010000718.1:0-1832 GCA_035540315.1 Burkholderiaceae bacterium
CGTTCTCGCTCGACCCGAACCGGCCATGGACGGGCTTCTCGACGTTCGCGCCGGGCGACCGCGCTTTGATTGCCGACCCGGGGCTGTACGCGCGCACCAGCGGCAGCTATCTGGAGATCGGCGTGCGTACCGCACCGGCGCCAGCCAATCCGACCGGTTTCCCGGGCGCTACGCCGCCCGGACCGGCGCCGGCGCCGGCTCCGTCCCCGTCCCCGTCGCCTTCGCCGTCTCCGGCACCGTCGCCCTCGCCCGCGCCGCCGCCGTCGCCATCCCCGGCGCCTTCGCCCACGCCGGCGCCCGGACCGTCGCCGTCTCCTGCCCCTGCCCCTGCCCCGGCGCCGACGCCGGCTCCGGGCCCTGCCCCGTCGCCGGCCCCGTCACCCGCGCCAGGACCGGTCGTCGTCGACGCTCGGGTCGACGGTTTCTTTGGCGGCTGGACCGGAGCCACGATGGTGAGGCTGACGAATTCGCAGGTCTGGCAGCAGGCGGACCCGAGCATCTTCGTGCTGCATGCGCTGTTCATGCCGCGAGCAACGATCTACGCCGGTCCGAACGGCAGCCATCTGATGGCAATCGAAGGCGTCAGCATGTTGGTGCCCGTGCTAAGGGCACGTTGAGCCAGCAGTCGGCGTCGCGCGGCGCTGAGCGGTCAGCTGCGCTGCTTGCGTTGGAGCGTCTCGACGACGAGCCTCGCGGCGGCGAGGTCCTCGATCGCGAGCCCGACCGACTTGAACACGGTGGTCCTGCCTTGCGGTACCGCCTTCGCGCCGCTGAAGATCTCTCCGGCCTCGGCATGGATCGTCGCGTTCGACAGGATCACGTCGCCGGATTCCTTGAGCACCGCATCGCGCGAGTCCACGACGACGATCTCTGACATCGCCTCGTCGTCGAGCTCGCGCCAGTTCGGTCGCGGCGCGCCGACCGCATTCACGTGCGCTCCGGGCTTCAGCCACTTGCCCTGCAGCACCGGCTCCGTTGCGCTGGTCGCGGTCACGACGACGTCGGCGCCCTGAACCGCGGTTTCGGCATCCATTGCGTGTGCGCCATGCTCGGCAGCGAAGCGCTCGGCATGCGAGCGCGTTCGGCTCCACACCCGCACCTCGTCGAAATCGCGCACGGTCATCAGCGCCTCGAGGTGCGCACGCGCCTGCACGCCGCTGCCCAGCAGCGCCAGCACGCGGGAATCGGGTGACGCAAGCCGATCGGTGACCGCCGCGGACACGGCGGCAGTCCGCATCTCGGTGATCAGGCGGCCGTCGATCACCGCCAACGGCTCGCCGCTGTCGGTGCGAAACAGCATGATCATCGCCATGTGCGTGGGCACCGACGTGCCTTCGTTGGCGGGATAGAAGCTGACCATCTTCAGCCCCATCACCTGCCGGGTGACCGCAGGCATCACGCCGAGATAGCGGCGCCCCTCCTCGATCGTCAGCATGTTGCGCACCGGCTGCTGCACTCGGCCGCCCGACAGGTCCGCGAGCGCCTCGCGCATCGCGGCGATCAGATCGGGCCATTGCAGCGCGTCGCGGACGCCGTTCTCGTCGACGAACATCACCATCAGCGAACTCCACCGGTGAGCGCCCAGCATACCTGCGGGTCGGAGGCTGCGCCATCGGCTGCGCTGCGCCGTTTCGCTGTGCGCGCAGTCACCGGCTGTTACAGCTGTTACCTGGCCGCAGGCACTGCGCCGGCGGACCGCCGGCTACGCTGCGGCATCGGTTCCGATCAACCAGGAGTACACCATGTCCTACCTGAGCTCTGCCGTTGCGGCTGGCGCCGTCGCGCTGGTCGCCGGCGGCTGCGCGATCGTCCCAGCCGCGCCGGTCTATCGG
>DATLGW010000719.1:0-9513 GCA_035540315.1 Burkholderiaceae bacterium
CTACTGGGCGGGATCGGCCGCCGACGGCAGTTCTGGTAGCATCGCCCCCGACCGCTGCCGCACGCGGCTGCCGTCGCATCGAAGGACCTTGCGATGACCGCGAATCGCGAACCCGACCCCGCCGCGCCGCCGGTGCGCCGCTTCAACGATCCGACGTACGTCGCGCAGGCCGAGACGCTCGCGCAGTTGCGCGAGCGGATCGACGCGCTCGACGAACGCATCGTCGAGTTGCTCGCGCAGCGCGCGCGCCTGGTCAAGGACGCGACCCGCTTCAAGCGCGATGCGTTCCAGGTCGCGGCGCCGCAGCGGCAGGCGGCTGTGTTTGCGCGCGTGCGCAGCATCGCGGCGCGGCATTCGACCGGCATCGACGCGTTTCCCGACGTTGTCGAGGCCGCGTATCGCGCGCTGGTGGCCGGCTTCGTCGCCGGCGAACGGCGCCTGTTCGATCAGACCGAAACGCTCGAGGAGAAAGACAAGTGAAGCTGTTGATCGCTGCGACCCTGGCCCTGACGGCGCTGAGCGCAAGCGCGCAGACGGCCGCGCCGGCGTGGCCGGCCAAGCCGGTGCGGATCGTCGTGCCCTATGGACCGGGTTCGTCGCCGGACGTGCTGGTGCGGCTGCTCGGCGAGCGACTGTCGCCGCGGCTGGGCCAGCCGGTGATCGTCGAGAACCGCGTCGGCGCCGGCGGCAACGTCGGCACCGGCTACGTCGCGAAGGCCGCCGCCGACGGCTATACGCTGGTGGTCAGCACGAACGGACCCCTGGTCTACAACACCGTGCTGTACAAGTCGCTGCCGTACGATCCGTTCAAGGACCTCGAGCCGGTCGTGCTGGCCGGCGGCCAGGCGAACGTGTGCACTGCGCGCGCCGATTCGGGAATCCAGACGCTGTCGGACCTGGTCGCCGAGATGCGCCGGCGTCCCGGCCAGCTGAACTTCTCGTCGACGGGCGTGGGCAGCCTGTCGCACTTGGGCATCGAGCTGCTGAAGGCGAAGACGAACACCTACGCGGTGCACATCCCGTATCCGTCGTCGCCGGCCGCGATCATGGCGATCCTGCAGGGCGACGTCCACTTCGCCTGCGTTCCCGCGGTCGCGGTGATGCCGCACGTGAAGTCGGGACGGCTGCGGGCGCTGGCGGTGTCGACGCCGCAGCGCAGCGCGCTGACGCCGGAGATCCCGACGATGAAGGAAGCGGGGCTGCCCGAGATCGAGAACCTCGCGTGGATGGCGATCCTGGCGCCGGCCGGCACGCCTGCGGAGATCGTCAAGCGGCTGAACGAGGAGATCAATGCGGTGCTGCGGACCCCCGACGTGATCCAGAAGCTGCACGCGGTGTTCATGGAGCCGATCGGCGGCACGCCCGAGGATCTGCGCAAGTTCATGCAGCAGGAGCTGCGCGTCATGACGCCGATCATCAAGCGCAGCGGCGCGACGGTGGACTGACGCTTCGGCGCCGTGAACGCCGGCCGCCGCGCCGGCGTCACGGCGTCAGCCGCGCAGCCTGAAACGCTGGATCTTGCCGGTCGCCGTCTTCGGCAGCTCGGTGACGAACTCGACCCAGCGCGGATACTTGAACGGCGCCAGCCGATCCTTGACGTGCGCCTTCAGCGCGTCGGCCAGCGCGTCCGACGCCTGCGCGGCGTCCTTCAGCACGACGAACGCCTTCGGCTTGACCAGCCGGTCGTCGTCCTCGATGCCGACGACCGCTGCCTCGAGCACGGCCGGATGCGACATCACCGCCGACTCGACCTCGAACGGCGACACGTACTGGCCGCTGACCTTCATCATGTCGTCGCTGCGCCCGGCATACGTGTAGTAGCCGTCGGCGTCGACGACGTACTTGTCGCCGCTGCGGGTCCACTCTCCCTGGAACGTCTGGCGCGATTTCTCGCGCTGGTTCCAGTAGCTGGCCGCCGCAGTCGGTCCGTGGATGTACAGATCGGCGACCTCGCCGACGCCGGCCTCGCGGCCGTCGTCGCCGCGCAGCGACACCCGGTATCCGGGAACCGGCTTGCCGGTGGTGCCGTAGCGCACTTCGCCCGGCCGGTTCGACAGGAAGATGTGCAGCATTTCGGTCGACCCGATGCCGTCGAGGATCTCGGCGCCGGTGTGCGCGGTGAAGCGCTCGCCGATCCGCTGCGACAGCGCCTCGCCGGCCGACGCGCAGACGCGGATCGCGAGTTGCTCGCGCGGCGGCAGCGATGGGCTCGCGAGCATCGCCGCGAACAGCGTCGGAACGCCGCAGAAGATCGTCGGGCGCCGCCCGGCGAGCGCCGCCGGCACGGCTCCTGTCAGCCGCGCGAATACGGCCTCCGGCGTCGGCCGCTCGGCCATCAGCACCGTGGTCGCGCCGACCGCCAGCGGGAACGTCAGCGCGTTGCCGAGCCCGTACGCGAAGAACAGCTTCGCGGCCGAGAACACCAGATCGTCGTCGCGCATCCCGAGCACGGGTCGCGCGTACAGCTCGGCGGTCTGGATCAGACTCGAGTGCACGTGCACCGTCCCCTTCGGCGCGCCGGTCGACCCCGACGAATACAGCCAGAAGCACGGCTCGTCGGCGACCGTGTCGGCCGCAGCGAAACCGTCGCGGCCTGCCGACAGCAGCGCATCGAACGACGCGGCGCCGCGCGCGCCCGATACCACCACGTGACGCAGCCCCGGCAGCCTTGCCGGCAGCCCGTCGAACGACGGCAGCAGCGCGTCGGACACGAACAACGCAGTCGCGCGCGAGTCGCGCAGCATGTACTCGTAGTCCGGCGGCTTCAGCAGCGTATTGACTGCCACCGGCACGACGCCTGCCTTGATCGCGCCCAGAAACGCGACCGGCCAGTCGATCGTGTCGAGCATGCAGATCATCACGCGCTCCTCGCGGCGCACGTCGAGCGTGGCCAGCGCGGAGGCGAAGCGGCTCGCGCGCCGCGCGAGATCCGAATAGCTGTACTGCCCGGAGTCGTCGATGTAGGCGATCCGCTCGCCGCGGCCCGCCGCGAGGTTGCGCTGCAGCAGATCGTGGGCCGCGTTGTAGTCTCGCGGAATCTCGATTGCCGGCGGGCTCGACGTTCGATCGGTACGGGATGGCTGCGGCACCGCGGTCTCCTCGCGCTGTCAATAGGTCTCGACGTGGAATCGGCTCTCGGACTTGAGCCGCGGCAGCACCTGCCCCGGCCAGTCCAGGCCGTGCGCACGGCAGATGTCGGCGAACGCTTCGCCGACGCCGGTCTCCATGCCTTTCAAGCCGCACACGTAGACGTACAGATCCTCCTCGCGCAGCCAGCGCGCGAGCTCGTCGCCGCGTTCGCGCATCAGGTCCTGCACGTAGCGCTTCGGCTGTCCGGGCACGCGCGAGAAAGCGAGGTTGATGTCGATGAACTCCGGCGGCAGCTTCATCAGCGGACCGAAATACGGCAGCTCGCCGGGGGCGCGGGCGCCGAAGAACAGCATCAGCTTGCCGCCCTCGTTCAGCGAGCGGCGGCGGCGGCGGCGTTCGGTCATCGCGCGCATCGGCGCCGACCCGGTGCCGGTGCAGATCATCAGGATCGACGACCCCGGATGGTTCGGCATCAGGAAGCTGGTGCCGTACGGTCCGACGACGTTGACATGATCGCCCTTCTTCAGGTCGCACAGGAAGTTCGAGCACACGCCGCGTACCGGCCGGCCCTCATGGTCGGCGACGACGCGCTTGACGGTCAGCGACACGTTGTTGTAGCCGGAGCGCTCGCCGTTGCGCGGGCTGGCGATCGAGTACAGCCGCATGTGATGCGGCTTGCCGTTGGCGTCGGTCCCCGGCGGAATGATGCCGATCGATTGCCCTTCGAGCACCGGGAAAGCGGTGTTGCCGAAATCGAGCACGATGTGCCGGATGTCGCTGTCCGCTCCTTCGTCGGTCAGCCGGTAGTTGCCGGTGACCGTCGCGATCGCCGGCGCCGCCAGCGTCTTCAGATTGACGTAGGGATGCGCGGCCGACCACGGCGGCGCGACCGGCCCGCCCTGCCCTGCGGTCGCCTCGGCGATCAGCGCAGCGGCGTCCTCGGGCAGCGCCTCGGGCGCCGCCAGCCCCTCGTACTGCCGCTGCGGCGGCAGCTCATCCCACGACAGCTGCTCGTCCAGCGAATACGCCTGCTCGCGCGGCACCTGGCGCCAGTTGTCGATCGCGCCGGTGGGGCACGGCGGAATGCACGCGTTGCACGAGTTGCAGACCTCGAACTTGACCACGTAGTTGCGCGAGTCGTGCGTGATCGCGTCGATCGGGCACGTCTCCTCGCAGGTGTTGCACCGGATGCAGATCTCCGGATCGATCAGGTGCTGGCGAACGAGCTCGGCGACTGCGGCCATCGGAACGACTCTTGCAACGGATGCGGTTTCGGAATCCTCGCGCGCTCAGTTGAAGCGCACGTATTCGAAGTCGATCGGCTGCCGGTTGATGCCCATGGCCGGCGGCGCGATCCAGCTGGCGAACCTGCCGGGTTCGGTCACGCGTCCCATCAGCGACGCGACGAACGCGCGGTCCTCGGGCGTCGGCAGCCATTCGCGCACGTTCGCGTTCCACTCCTGCTCCGATACCACGCGCCCGTCCGGGCTGACCCGCAGGCCCGACAACGTGCCGATGCGGCGGTTGAACGCCTTGTGCGGCACCTGCAGCCGAAACGGCAGGCCCGCCTTCTCGATCACGCGGTTCCAGCGGCCGACGCCGGCCCTGGAGTCGGTGATGAAATCGTCGCGCAGCACCTCGTTCAGCGCGTTGAGCATCGGGATCGACGCCTCGACCAGCTTGCCGTCGGCGACCTTCAGGATCGTGTATTCGGCGTCCTCGAGCCGGTGGTCGTCGTTGCGCTTGTTCTCCTCGAATCGGCCCTTCAGGCCGGTCGTGTAGAACGTCGCCGCGTTCGACGACTCGTCGGCGCCGAACAGGTCGATCGTCACGCTGTAGTGGAAGTTCAGGTAACGCTGCAACGTCGGCAGGTCGATCGCCCCGGCCGCCCGCACCTTGTCGGGATCGTCGGTCTTCAGCTGCTTCATCACCTCGCAGGTGCGCTGCAGCACGCGCGAGACGCCCGACTCGCCGACGAACATGTGGTGCGCCTCTTCGGTCAGCATGAACTTCGTCGTGCGCGCCAGCGGATCGAAGCCGGATTCCGACAGCGCCGCCAGCTGGAACTTGCCGTCGCGATCGGTGAAGTACGTGAACATGAAGAACGACAGCCAGTCGGGCGTGCGCTCGTTGAAGGCCCCCAGGATCCGCGGGTTGTCCGCGTCGCCCGAACGGCGCTCGAGCAGCGCCTCGGCTTCCTCGCGCCCGTCGCGGCCGAAGTACCGATGCAGCAGGTATACCATCGCCCACAGGTGCCGGCCTTCCTCGACGTTGACCTGGAACAGGTTGCGCAGGTCGTACAGCGACGGCGCGGTCATCCCGAGGTGGCGCTGCTGCTCGACCGACGCCGGCTCGGTATCGCCCTGCGTGACGATGATCCGGCGCAGGTTGGCCCGGTATTCTCCCGGCACGTCCTGCCAGGCCGGCTCGCCGCGATGCGCGCCGAAATTGACCTTGCGATCCGGCTCGCCCGGATTCAGGAAGATCCCCCAGCGGTAATCGGGCATCTTCACGTAACCGAACTGGGCCCAGCCCTGCGGATCGACGCTGATCGCGGTCCGCAGGTAGACGTCGTAGTTCGGCGAGCCCTCGGGCCCCATGTCGGCCCACCATTGCATGTAGTTCGGCTGCCAGTGCTCGAGCGCGCGCTGCAGCGTGCGGTCCTCCGACAGGCCGACGTTGTTCGGGATGCGTTCCTGATAGTCGATCGTGCTCATCATGCGGTTCCTGTGATCGGCCCGCCAGCGCGGGCCGTTTGCGTTGCGGTTCGAATCGGGGTCGGACGCGGTGAATCGGAGTTCAGACGCGGTTCCAGTCGAACTTCGGCTTGCTGCCGCTGCCGTAGCGCTTCAGCGCCCCGTCGTCGCCGGTCGCGTTCGGGCGGTAGAACACCCAGTTCTGCCAAGCCGACAGCCGCCCGAACACGCGGGTGAACATCGTCTCGGGGCCGGTGAAACGCAGGTTCGCCTCCATCGCCGTCAGCGCATCCGGCGACAGCGACGCGCGCTCCTCGATCGCGATCCGGATCTCGTCGTCCCAATCGAGCTCGTCGGGCGCCATCGTCACCAGCCCGAGCGCGGCGCAATCCGCGGCCGACAACGCCGCGCCGATCTGGTTCGACAGGCCGTCCGGGACCAGCTCGGCGTAGTGCGCGGCGAGCCGGCTGATGCCGCTGGCCATCGGATAGGTGCCGAAGTTCGCCGGCGACAGCACGACCGCGTTCGGCTTGCCCGGCTGCTGCGCATCGAGCATGTAGCTGCGGTCGCTCGCCAGCGCGATCTCGAACAGCGTGCCCACGAAGCACGAGCCCGGCTCGATCAGCGTGAACATCGAGCGCGACGACACGTCCAGCCGCGACAGCATCCGGCGCAGCGCGCCACGGGTCTCGGCGACGAACCAGTGCGACGCATTCGAGTCGATGAACGCGTCGTACGCCAGCACCGTCGCGGCATCGCCCTCGGACTTGAACAGCCACAACCCGACCGCCAGATCGTTGTGCCGCAGCAGCAGGATCGCATCCTCGAGCTCGCGCGCGAACGCCAGCGGCCAGAAGTCGCATCCCTGCGCGCGCGCGCCCTCGGCGTCCGACGGCGGCTGATCGGCCGGGCCGCGCAGCATGATCGTCGCGACCCGCGCGTCGCGATCGATCGTCACGTCGACATGGCGGTAGCGATAGCCCGACTCGTCGATCTGCCGCGCCAGCGGCTGCAGCGCCACGCCGGTCGCGCCGGTCGGGCGGCGGCTGGTCGCCGCCAGCCGCGCCGCATGCTCGCGCACTGCCTGCTCGAACGCCTGGGGCTTCGCGACGTGATCGACCAGCCGCCACTCGCGCGCGCGCTCGGCGCGCACGCCCTCGGTCGTCGTGCAGAAGACGTCGGCCAGGTCGCGGCGCATCCGCCGCTTGTCGACCAGGCGCGTCAGCCCGCCGGTGCCCGGCAGCACGCCCAGCAGCGGCACCTCCGGCAGGCTGACTGCCGAGGAGCGGTCGTCGATCATCAGGATCTCGTCGCAGGCGAGCGCGAGCTCGTAGCCGCCGCCGGCACAGATGCCGTTGACCGCGGCGAGGAACCGCGGTCCGCCGTGCGCGCTGGTGTCCTCCATGCCGTTGCGCGTCTCGTTCGTGAACTTGCAGAAGTTCACTTTCCACGCATGGCTCGACTGGCCCAGCATGTAGATGTTCGCGCCCGAGCAGAACATCCGGCTCTTGCCGCTGGTGACGACCACGCACTTGACGTTCGGATGCTCGAAGCGGATCCGGTTCAGCGCGTCGTTGAGCTCGATGTCGACGCCCAGGTCGTAGGAGTTCAGCTTGAGCTTGTAGCCCGGCACCAGACCCCGATCCTCCTGAACGTCCAGCGTCAGACGCGCGATGTCGCCGTCGACGTCGAGCTTCCAGTGCACGTACCGGTCCGGATGCGTGTCGAATACAACGCGCGGCACCTGGGCCACCTGATTGACGTCGCTGACACCCATCGGCGTCTCCTCTGTAGCTGGGTTGATCCGGACCGCCGCAGCGGCGGCGCGGGCGCTCGAACGCGTTCCCGCCAATTGAATCCGCGACCTTACCGCAGCCGGCGGAAAATTGCAATAAAATTCCTTTTCAGCTCCGGATATGCATTATGATGCATTTCGTGAACTGCGCTGCCGGCCGCCGGCAGCCAGCGTGCCCGCCTCGGGCTGCAGCGGTCCCAGCTGCGACAGCAGTTGCTCGACGCACTGCTGCTCGGTGCGTCCCGACGTGTCGATCGCCAGATCGGCCATCGCGTACAGCCGGCGCCGCTGCTCGAGGATCGCTCGCAGCTCGACCATCGCGTGCTCCCGGCCGCGCATCGGCCGCAGATCGCCCTGCGCGATCACGCGGTTCATGTGATCTTCCGGCGACGCGCGCAGCCACACGGTCAGGCAGCGCTTGCGCAGCAGCTCGAACGTGGCGGCCTCCACCACGATCGAGCCGCCGGTCGCGATCACCAGCCGCCCCGGAGCCGACGTGACCCGCTCGAGCACGCGCCGCTCCGCGTCCCGGTACGTGTCCTGGCCGTACAGCTGGAAGATCGCCGGCAGGCTCGCGCCGAGCTCGCGCTCGACCTCCTGGTCGAGCTCGACGAAACGGCGCTTGAGCCGCTCGGCCAGCAAACGCCCGAGCGTCGACTTGCCGGCGCCGCGCAGACCGATCAGCGCCAGCTTCGCGCCGCGATCGACGCTCTCCGGCTCGGAAACCAGCGCGGCGACCGTGGTCTTCAGCGCCGCCGCCACGCGCCGGATCAGCAGGATCGACATGTTGCCGCGGCCGGCCTCGAGCTGCGCCAGGTAGCGCTCCGACAGCCCGGAATGCAGCGCGAGCTCGCGCCGGGTCAGCTCGGCGGCCGCCCGCGCCTGCCGCACCCGCTGCCCGATCAGCTCGAGGTATTCGCCGTCGGCGACGTTTTTTCCGGTCTGCATTTGCGAAACCCTCGTGCGGCAGTGCTTGGCAAGCCCGCTGCCGCCTGCGTAGAATGCAAAAAAACTCCGCCGGCAAGGGGTTTTATGCACTTTATAGCATATGCCTGAATACGTCGAGGCCGCTGGGGCCAGGCTCGAATACGCGTGGTTCGGCGGCGCCGCGTGCGAGGAGGCGGTGGTGCTGCTGCACGAGGGGTTGGGATCGGTCGCGCTGTGGCGGGATTTTCCGCAGCGGCTCGCCGACAACGTCGGACGCCCGGTGCTCGCGTATTCGCGCCGTGGCTACGGCGGGTCCGATCCGCTGCGCGGGCCGCGCGGCATCGAATTCATGCACGACGAAGCGCGCGACGTGTTGCCGCAGGTGCTGCGGCACTTCGGCATCGTGCGCCCGCTGCTGGTCGGCCACAGCGACGGCGCATCGATCGCGCTGATCCATGCCGGTTCGTATCCGGACGTGGCCGCGGCGGTCGTCGCACTGGCGCCGCACGTGTTCGTCGAGCCGATCACGATCGCGTCGATCGCGTCGATCTCGCGCCGCTTCGCCGAAAGCGACCTGCCCGCGCGGATGAGCCGCTATCACGCCGACCCGGTGCAGACGTTTCGCGGCTGGGCCGACGTCTGGCTCGATCCGCAGTTCGCGCACTGGAACATCGAAGCGATCGTCGCCGCCAGCCGTTGTCCCATCCTTGCGGTGCAGGGCCGCGACGACGAATACGGTACGATGCGCCAGGTCGAGCGAATCGCCGAGCTGCGTTCGGGCACGCGAATCGTCGAGCTCGCCGACTGCGGCCACAGTCCGCACCAAGATCAGCCGCAACGCGTGCTCGAAGCGATCGGCAAGTTCGTTGCCGATGTTTTGCACTAAACTGAATTCATCATCCTTTCAAGGAGGAGCCATGTCGGACGTCACGGATACCAAACCGAATCGCACGCGTCGCGGCCTGCTCGCAGCCGCCGGCGCGACGCGTGCGATTCGGTTTGGTA
>DATLGW010000720.1:0-2796 GCA_035540315.1 Burkholderiaceae bacterium
AGTGGATCATCGCGTTCGTCGCCAAGGTGCTGCTCGCGCACCTGCACGACGGCCTGCCGCTGCAGCAGGCGATCGCGCTGCCGAATTTCGGCAACCGCAACGGTCCGACCGAGCTCGAGCGCGACCGTTTCCCGGCGTCGCTCGCCGAAACGCTGCGCCGGCTCGGTCACGAGATCGAGCGGCTCGACCTGGCGAGCGGCGTGCATGCGATCGCACGGCTGTGCGATCCGGTGCCCGCGGCCGCGGCGCCGGCGGCGCCATCGGGCGCCGCCGCGTGTCGCCTCGTCGCCGGCGTGGATCCGCGTCGCGAAGGCGTCGCGCTCGGACGATAATGCGGCGAACGACCCGACGCTAACGGAGACCGCAATGCCCGCGCGCAAGCCGCTGCACACGACGAAGCTGAAATCCGCCGGCTACGACGAGGCCGCCCAGGCGCTGGAGATCGAATTCGCCAGCGGCGAGTTCAAGGTGTACCGGCATGTGCCGCCGGAGGTCGCGCGGCGGCTGTTCTCGTCGCCGAATCCGGCTGCGTACTGGGAGGACCGGATCGCCGAGGAGTATCCGGTGGATCGCGGCGCGCCGGCGGCGTCGGCCGACGCCGCCGCCAAGCTCGACGCACTGTTTCGCAAACCCGATTGAGCGCGTTCCGAAGCGCTGAGGAGCTCACGATGCGCCTGTTCGATCTCAGCGGCAAGGTCGCGATCGTCACTGGTTCGAGTCGCGGCATCGGCCGCTCGATTGCAGAGAACCTGGCCGAGGCCGGCGCCTCGGTCGTGATCTCCAGCCGCAAGGCGCCTGCCTGCGAGGCCGTCGTCGAGGCGATCGCCGCGCGCGGCGGCAAGGCGGTCGCGATCCCTGCGAGCATCTCCGATCGTGCCGCACTCGAGCGGCTGGTCGAGCGCGCGCGCGCCGAGCTCGGTCCGATCGACATCCTGGTGTGCAATGCCGCTTCGAACCCGTACTTCGGCCCCAGTGGCGGGATGTCCGACGAGGTTTTCGACAAGGTGATGCGCAACAACGTGCTGTCGAACCACTGGCTGTGCCAGCTCGTCTATCCCGACATGGCCGCGCGCCGCGACGGCGCGATCATCATCGTCTCGTCGATCGGAGGTCTGCGCGGCACGGCCGAGATCGGCATCTACAGCATTTCGAAGGCCGCCGACCTGCAGCTGGCGCGCAACCTGGCCGTCGAATGGGGACCGCAGAACATCCGCGTGAACTGCATTGCGCCCGGGCTGATCAAGACCGATTTCGCGCGCGCGCTGTACGAGGACGAAACGCGCCGGCGCGCGGCCGAGGCGCGTTATCCGCTGCGTCGGCTCGGCGAGCCCGACGACATCGGCGGCGTCGCGGTGATGCTCGCGAGCCGCGCCGGCGCGTTCATCACCGGCCAGACGATCGTCGTGGACGGCGGCGTGACGATCACTTAGCGCGGGCCGGCGTCGCCTGCGCCGTCGCCGCGACTTCGCGCGCGCCGCCTTGCGCAGCGCTCAGGCGGCCTTGCGCAGCGCCTCGTCGCGCAGCTCGCGGCGCAGGATCTTGCCGACGTTGCTCTTGGGCAGCTCGTTGCGGAATTCGATCCAGCGCGGCTTCTTGTAGCCCGCCAGCTGCTGGCTGCACCACTGCATCACGTCGCGCTCGGTGAGCCCGGGATTCTTGCGCACGACGAACACCTTGACCGCCTCGCCCGAATGCGGATCGGGCACGCCGATCGCCGCGCATTCGAGCACGCCGGGACACGACGCGATGACCTCCTCGACCTCGTTCGGATAGACGTTGAAGCCCGACACCAGGATCATGTCCTTCTTGCGATCGACGATCCGCACGCAGCCGCGCTCGTCCATCACGCCGACGTCGCCGGACTTGAAGAAGCCGTCGGCAGTGAACGCTCGTGCCGTCTCGTCGGCGCGCTGCCAGTAGCCGGCCATCACCTGAGGCCCGCGGATGCAGATCTCGCCGCGCTCGCCCGCCGGCAGCTCCCGGCCTTCGTCGTCGCGGATCGACACCTCGACCGACGGCAGCGGCAAGCCGATCGTCCCCGAGAACCCCTTGCTGGTGACCGGGTTGCAGGTCGCGATCGCCGCGGTCTCCGACAGGCCGTAGCCTTCGATGACGGTGCGTCCGGTGATCGCGGCCCAGCGGTCGGAGACCGTGCGCTGAATCGCCATGCCGCCGCCGATCGACAGCGCCAGTCGCGAGAAGTCCAGCTTCGCGAAATCCGGATGGTTCGCGAGCGCGTTGAACAGCGTGTTCACTGCCGGAAACGACGCGATCCGGTGTTTCGAGAGCTCGGCGATCGTCGCGGGGATGTCGCGCGGATTCGGAATCAGCAGGTTCATGACGCCCATCCGCAGCCCGGTCAGATAACACACCGTCAGCGCGAAGATGTGATACAGCGGCAGCGCGCAGACGAACACCGCGCCGTCGGTCGCCTGGTCGCCCAGCGCCGGGCGGCTCCATGCCTCGGACTGCAGCAGCGCGGCGATCACGTTGCGGTGGGTGAGCACGGCGCCCTTGGACACGCCGGTCGTGCCGCCGGTGTACTGCAGGAATGCGACGTCGTCGTGCGACGACTGCGCCGGCCGGTATGGCAGCCGCGATCCCTCGGCCAGCGCCGCGTTGAAGCGGGTCACGTCGGCGAGCTCGAACTCCGGCACCATCTTGCGCACGTGCCGCACCACGAAATCGACCGCGCGGCCCTTGAACGGACCCAGCAGATCGCCCATCGCCGCCAGCACCACGTGGCGCACGCGCGTGCGCCACGTGGTGCTGGCGGCGATGGGCGATCTGCTGGGT
>DATLGW010000721.1:0-7391 GCA_035540315.1 Burkholderiaceae bacterium
GCCCCATCAGCATCGCGCCGAGCACGAACGCCTCGAGCCGGAAGCGAACGACGTTCTTGCCGAGCGCCGCGGACACCGCCTCGTCCTCGCGCAGCGCGCGCTGCACCCGGCCCCACGGCGAGTGCAGCAGCGACTGCAGCGCGACGTAGACGACGCCGAGGATCGCCAGCACCATCGCGCCGTACGCGTACGTGAAACCCGGCTGCCCGAGCGTCTCGAACGGCCGCGGTATGCCCACCAGACCGCGCGCGCCGCCGGTCAGCGGATCGAGGTTGTTGACCAGCACCTGGATCGACGTCGCGATGCCGAACGTCGCGATCGCCAGGTAGTCGGTGCGCAGCCGCAGCGTCGCCAGCCCCACCAGCAGCGCGACCAGCGCCGTGGCCGCCATCGCGGCGGCGACCGCCACGGCGAACGGCAGGTTCAGCCGCACCAGCAGCTCGCCGCCGGAAATCGTCAGGATCGCCAGCGCATAGCCGCCGACCGCAACGAAGCCGACGACGCCGGCGTTGAACTGGCCCGACACGCCCCACTGCAGGTTCAGCCCGAGCGTGGCGATCGACAGGATCGCCGCGACCGTGACGAAGAATGCGACGTAGGTGATCATGCGACGCGGCCGCGAACGCCGAACAACCCCTGCGGGCGCAGGTACAGCACCGCCAGCAGCAGCACGAACGGCACCAGCGGCCGGTAACCCGTCGGAAGCCACAGCGTGATCACCAGGCTCTCGACGAGCGCGATCAGCAGCGCGCCGACCACCGCGCCGCCGACGCTGCCGACGCCGCCGAGGATCGCCGCAGTGAACAGCGGCAGCAGCAGGTTGATTCCCATCTCCGGGCGCAGTTGCACGGTGATCCCGTAGAACACGCCGGCGAGCGCCGCCAGCGCGGTCGCGACCGCCCACGTCAGCCGCACGATCGCCGTCGTGTCGATGCCGGCAACGCCGGCGAGCACCGGGTTTTCTGCCACCGAGCGCATCGCGATGCCGTAGCGCGTGCGCTGCAGGAACCAGCCCAGCGCCGCGAGCACCAGCGCCGTCAGCGCGAACACCAGCATCTGATCCGGCATCACCCGCACGCCGCCCGGCAGCCGGATCGCCAGCTGGATCTCGGTGCTGTACGTGTACGGATCGGGGCCGAAGATCAGGTGCAGCACGCTGCGCAGCAGCAGCGCGAGCCCGAACGACGCGAACACCAGCGTCAGCGGATCGGCGCTGCGACGGCGCAGCCGCGCGTAGACGAACCGGTCCAGCAGCAGCGACACCGCGACCGCCAGCGCCATGGCGCCGGCCAGCGCGGCGACCATCGGCCAGCCGAACGAGAACGGCCCCAGCGGCTCGCCTCCGGCGCCGATCAGCGCCAGCAGGAACAGCGCCGAATACGCGCCGAGCGCGAGCAGGTCGCCATGCGAGAAATTCGCGAAACGCAGGATCGCGAGGCTGAACGTCACGCCGATCGCGCCGAGCGCGACGATCGCGCCGGTCAGCAGCCCGTCGGCAATCGCCTGCAGGATCATCGGTTCGCCACCCCGCCGTCGCCGTGCGCGTCATGGCCGCCGCCGTGCGAATTCGCGCCGTGCGCGCCGCCGGGACCGAGCCGGCCCAGGTAGGCCTGCGCGAGCTGCGGATCGGCCGCCAGCGCGGCCGCCGGCCCCGCATGCGCGATGCGGCCGTTGGCCAGCACGACGCCGTCGTCGGCAATCCGCAGTCCCGCGCGCACGTTCTGCTCGACCATCAGGATCGCCACGCCGCTGTCGGCGATCGCCCGAACCTGGTCGAACACGTCGCGCACCATCAGCGGCGACAGCCCCGCGCTCGGCTCGTCGAGCAGCAGCACCCGCGGCGAGGTCATCAGCGCGCGAGCGATCGCCAGCATCTGCCGCTGGCCGCCCGACAGCGCGCTCGCCGGATCGCGCAGGCGCTGCCGCAGGTCCGGGAAGCGCTCGCAGGTCTGCGCCAGCCGCTGCGCGAGGCCGTCTCGGATCAGGTAGCCGCCGATGCGAAGGTTGTCCTCGACCGTCAGCGTCGTGAACACGTTCGCGGTCTGCGGCACGTAGCCGATGCCGGTCGCGGCGAGCCGGTGCGACGGCGTGCCGGTGACGTCGGCGCCGTCGAGCAGCAGCCGCCCGGAAAACATCGGCGCCACGCCCGCGATCGCCTTGACCAGCGTCGACTTGCCCGCGCCGTTCGGCCCCAGCAGCACCCGGATGCGGCCGGCTTCGGCAGCGACGCTGACGCCGTGCACGATCGGCAGACCGGCAACGTAACCGGCGACGATCTCCGTGGCCTGCAGCACCGCAGCGCCGCGATCCCCGGTCAAGGCGCTTCCCCCAGATAGGCGTCGATGACGCGCGGATCGGCGCGCACCTGGTCCGGCGTCCCTTGCGTCACCACGCGTCCCTGCGCCATCACGACGACCGGGTCGCACAGCTGCATCACGACGTCCATGTTGTGCTCGATCAGCAGGAACGTCACGCCGCGCTCGTGCAGCTGCCGGATCCGCGCCAGCAGCGTCTCCAGCAGCACCGGGTTGACGCCGGCGGCCGGCTCGTCGAGCAGGATGATCGACGGGTCGCCCATCAGGATCCGCGCCAGCTCGAGCAGCTTCTGCTGGCCGCCCGACAGCACCCGCGCCGGCGAATCGGCCAGGTGCGACAGCCCGACGAATTCGATCAGCTCGCGCGCCCGCACCAGGTTCGCCTCGTCCTCGGCGCGCAGCCGACCGCGGCGCAGCCACGCGTTCCAGAAGCGCTCGCCGCTCTGGTTCGCCGGGACCAGCAGCATGTTCTCCGTCACGGTCAGGCTGCCCAGCGGGCGCGGCACCTGGAACGTCCGCCCGAGCCCGCGATGGAAGATCTGATCGGCGCGCAGCCCGTCGATTCGCGCGCCGTCGAGCCGGATCTCGCCCGCTTCGGGTGCGACCGTGCCCGCGATCGCGTTGAACAGCGTGGTCTTGCCGGCGCCGTTGGGCCCGATCAGGCCGGTGATCGACCGCGGCGCAACCGCAAGGCTCACGCCGTCGACGGCGCGCAGCGCGCCGAACGTTCGCACCACGTCGCGCAGCTGCAGCACCGGCGCGGACGCCGGCTGCGGCGGGCGGGCGCTCACGCTTGCGGGTCCCGGTACCGCGCGAACCGCTCGAGGACCCGCCGCATCTCGGCGGCGTCGAGCGTTGCCGGTTCGCCCAGCTGCAAGACCTGCCAGTACATTCGCGCCAGCGCCTCGACCTCGACCGCGAGCTCGAGGGCGGCCGCGAGATCGGCGCCGATCGCGATCATCCCGTGGTGCGCGAGCAGGCACGCGTCGCGATCGGCGAGCGCCTGCAGCGCGGCGTCCGACAGCTGCTGCGTGCCGAACGTCGCGTACCGCGCGCAGCGGATCGAGTCGCCGCCCGCGGCCGCGATCATGTAGTGGAACGCCGGTATTCCATGCTGCTGGACCGCGGGCAGGCAGGCCAGCGACGTGCAGTAGCTCGCGTGCGCATGCACGATTGCGCCGGTCGCGGCGCGCGCGCGGTAGATGTCGCGATGGAACCGCCATTCAAACGACGGCCGCCGCGGCCCGTCGACCTGGGGCGGCGAATCCGTGTCCAGCGGCGCGGACCGCAGCCCGTCGGGCGCCGCGATCGCGGCCGGCGCGGCAGCCGAGTCGGCGAGCGGCAGCCAGACGACGTCGTCGATCGACAGCCGCTCGTACGGGATCGCGCTCGGCGTGATCAGCATGCCGTCGGCTGCGCTGCGCGGCCAGCGCATCGACACGTTGCCCGCCTTGCCGTGATTGATCCGCAGCGCGTTCATCGAGCATGCCGCATCGATCAGCGCCTGCCGCGCGTCGTTCTCGCAGGTCGCGCGCGACGCCGTCGTCATGTCACTGCTCCGCGCCCGCTCGCGCGGGGAGCCGCCGCAACGCGTCGTCGCCGGCGTCGAGCACGCCGTGCTCGGTGATCAGCGCCGTCACCAGCCGAGCCGGGGTGACGTCGAACGCCGGGTTGTCGGCGTCGATCGCGTCGGGCGTCAGCTGCACTTCGATGCAGCGGCCCGCATCGTCGCGGCCGCGCGCGTGCGTGAGCTCGCGCGCGTCGCGGCGCTCGATCGGAATCGCGTCGCCGCTCGGCAGCGACGCGTCGAACGTCGGCGACGGCATCGCGACATAGAACGGAACCGCGTTGTCGGCCGCCGCGAGCGCCTTCAGATAGGTGCCGATCTTGTTCGCGACGTCGCCGTTGCGGGCGACCCGGTCGCAGCCGACGATCACCGCGTCGACCCGGCGCTCGCGCATCAGCAGCCCGCCGGCATTGTCGGCGATCACCGTGCACGGCACGCCCGCCTGCGCGAGCTCCCACGCCGTCAGCGCCGCGCCCTGGTTGCGCGGGCGCGTCTCGTCGACCCACACGTGCACCGCAACGCCGGATCGGTGCAGCGCATACACCGGCGCGAGCGCCGTGCCGTGCGCGACCGTCGCGAGCCGCCCGGCGTTGCAGTGGGTCAGCAGCTGCAGCGGCTTGCCCGCGGCCTTGTCGCGCAGCAGCCGCGCGCCGTGCTCGCCGATCGCCGCATTGATCGCGACGTCCTCGTCGGCGATCCGCTGCGCCTCGTCCCAGGCCGCATCGGCGCGCGCGGCTGCCGGCAGCCCCGCGACCGCCGCGGCAACCCGCTGCACCGCCCAGCGCAGGTTGACCGCCGTCGGCCGCGTCGCCAGCAGCGCCGCCTCGCCGCGCTCGAGCGCCGCGTCGGCGCCGCCGCGCTCGCGCAGCGCGAACGCCAGACCGAACGCGGCGACCGCGCCGATCAGCGGCGCGCCGCGCACCTGCATCGTGCGGATCGCTTCGGCGCAGGCCGCGGCGCCGTCGAGCGCGAGCTCGCGGCGCTGAAACGGCAGCAGCGTCTGATCGAGCGTGCGCAGCTGCCAGCGGCGGCTCGAATCGAGCGTGCGCGGAATCGCTGCCGCAGTCAGCATCATCGCATCCAGTCCTTCGCCCGCGACAGCTGTCGACGGTCGCGCTTGGTCGGGCGACCCGCGATCGCGTGCGCCGGCTCCGGCGCGAGGCGCCGCTGCGCCGCGTCGCGCTCGCGCCGCTCGATCGACTCGGGCGTTTCGTCATACAGCGTCTGCGCCTCCGGCGCGGGACCGCGCCGCTCGGAGAGCCCGCGCACGACGATCTCGCGCTCGGCGTCGCCGACGCGGATCGAGATCGCCTCGCCGATGCGGACCGGGCGTGCAAGCTTCACGCGCGCACCGCCGACCAGCACGCGGCCCGATTCGATCGCATCCTGCGCCAGGCTGCGGGTCTTGAAGAACCGCGCCGCCCACAACCACTTGTCCAGCCGCACTGCGATTGAACTCCCGTCGAGTTGAGGTTATTTTAGGACTCGCGCGCTGCGGCGTCGTGTTCCAGCCATCCGGAGCATCCTGCGGAGCAATCCATTTGACGGTCCCGCCCAAGGAACGCTTTTTCGAGGACTACCGCATCGGCGAAGTCCACGAGTTCGGCGACTATCTGGTGACCGAACAGGAAATCATCGAATTCGCGCGCAAGTACGACCCGCAGCCGTTCCACACCGATCCGCAGGCGGCGCGCGACACGCACTTCGGCGGGCTCGTCGCCAGCGGCTGGCTGACCGGCTCGATCGCGATGCGGCTGCTGGTCGATCACTACATATCGGCCTGCGCGAGCATGGGCTCGCCCGGGATCGACGAGCTGCGGTGGCTCAAGCCGGTGCGCCCGGGCGACCGGCTGCGCGTGCGGATCCGCGCCGAGCGGGCGCGCAGGTCCCACAGCAAGCCCGACCGCGGCGTGGTCTACAGCTTCATGGAAGTGCTGAATCAGCAGGGCGAGACCGTGATGACGACTCGCAGCTGGGGAATGTACAAGTGCCGTACGGTGCAACAGTAGGAGAATTCACGCGATGCTGACGATTTGGGGACGGGCAACTTCTTCGAACGTGCAGAAGGTGCTCTGGGTTTGCGACGAAATCGGCGTTCGGTTCGAACGCATCGACGCCGGCGGTTCGTTCGGCCGCACGTCGGAGCCGGCGTACCGCCGGATGAACCCGAACGGCCTGGTGCCGACGCTTGAGGACGACGGGTTCATCCTGTGGGAATCGAACACGATCTGCCGCTACCTCGCGAACAAGCATCAGGCGACGTCGCTGTATCCGGGCTGCGTCGCGCTGGAGGACGTGCGCCAGCGCGCGGAGATCGAGAAGTGGATGGACTGGGCGAACTCGCACGTGGGCCCGGCGCTCGGGCCGGCGTTCCACGGGCTCGTGCGCACCCCGGCCGATGAGCGCGATCCGCAGGCGATTCTCGGCAGCGCCGAGAAGACCTGCGCGGCGATGCAGATCCTCGATCAGCAGCTGGCCACGCGACCGTACGTCGCCGGCGATCACCTGACGCTGGCCGACATCCCGCTCGGGATCCATGCGTACCGCTGGCTGCACCTGCCGTGGAAAGACGTCGGATACGAGCGCCCGCAGATGCGGTATCTGGAGACCTGGTACGAGCGGCTGACGCAGCGCGCGCCGTACCGGATGTGGGTGACGGTGCCGATCAGCTGAGCGGGCGCGCGCGCCGCGCAAGGCGGCGCGCACCGCGGCCGGCTCAACGCTGCGGCGGCTCGGGCCAGGGCCGCTGCGGTGGGCGCAGGTGCTCGAGCGCGCGCGCGAGCCGCATCACCCCCGCGTCGTCGAAGCGCTGGCCGATCAGCTGCACGCCGATCGGCAATCCGTCGCCGGTGAAGTCCCAGTTGACCGACGCGGCCGGCTGCTCGCTCATGTTGTACGGCACCGTGAACGCGATGTGCGGCAGCGCGTCGTGCGGGTCGCGGGTCGGGCTCGGCGCATCTGCGTCGTACGCGGGGATCGGCGACGTCGGCGACAGCACGAAGTCGTAGCGCGCGACCGCGGCGACGGCTGCTTCGCGCATCGCCATCACGCGCTGGTATCCGCGCATCACGTCGTTGCCGCTGAACTGGCGCGCGCGCCACGTGCACCACTCGAGCACGAACGGCAGGATCTTCGCGCGCTGAGCGTCCGGCATCGAGGCGACGTCGCGGCACGAGCGCGCCTCGAACCATACGAACATCGCCTCGAACATCTCCGGGGTCAGGAACGAGCGGACCGGCTCGACGATTGCGCCGGCGCTCTCGAGCGCGCGCGCTGCGGCGCTGACGGCTGCGGCGACTTCGGGATGCACCGGCAGCCCGACGCCCATCTCGGCCAGAAAACCGATCCGCAGCCCCTTCAAGTCGATCCCGTCGAGCCGCTGCGCGAACTGCAGCGGCTGATACGGCAGGCTCATCCAGTCGCGCGGGTCCGGGCGCGACAGCACGTCCATCATCAGCGCCGAGTCGGCGACGCTCCGAGTCATCGGACCGGCGACGCGACCCATGAAC
>DATLGW010000722.1:0-1554 GCA_035540315.1 Burkholderiaceae bacterium
CTCGCCACGGAGCCGCCGGCCGAACCTCAACGCGCGGCCGCGGCGTCTTCGGATGCGGCAACCGACGAGTCGCGCGCCGCGACGGTCGCCGCGGTTGCAGGGCATGCCGGCGCCAGCGCGACCGCGCCGGCGGCCGAAGCGCGCGCGGCGGCGCCCAAACCCCCGGCTGCCGGCGCCGGCGCGGCGGCCACGCGCAACGGGACCAGCTCCGTCACGGCGGCAGCTTCGGCGCGAACGCCGGCAAGCGTCGCTCGCGGCGTGCTCAGCGAGCACACCGACTGCATCGTCGAATTCGAGCTCGCCGGCCCGCTGCCGGGCGAGCGCGTCGTGTCGCTGGCCGGCGCGATCCGTCGCGCCGGTTCCAAGCCGCTCGCGTTCGAGATCGACGACGGCAGCGGCGAGTGGCGCGCCGCCGGCGCCGAGGACACCGTGCGGCGGCTGCGCGCGGGCGTGCTGATGGCGAACCGCCACGGCCCGCTGAACGCGATGGAGTTCACCGATTTCGTCGCTACGATGCGGGCGGTCGCCGCTCAGCTCGGCGCGACGGTGGGCGCGCCCGAGATGGGTCCGGTGCTCGAGCGGGCGCGCGCGCTCGATGCCGAATGCGCCGAGCTCGACGCGCAGATCGTGTTGAACGTCGATACGCCCGCACCGCTGACGCCGGCGCAGTTCGCGACGCTGGCGCGCGAGCTGGGGCTGGACGAGCGCGGCAACAACCGCTATGCGGCGCTGACCCGCGACGGCGAGCTGCTGTATTCGCTGGCGCTGGGCGAGCGCAGCAACCAGCTGACGCTGCTGCTCGATCTGCCGCGGGCGCCGGCCGAGGCAGGACCGTGGACGGCGATGGTCGAATGCGCGCGCCGCTGCGCCGACCGGGTCGGCGGACGGCTCGTCGACGACGCCGGGCGTGCGCTGACTGCGCCGGCGATCGAGCGCGTCGAACGCCAGCTGTCGCAACGGTACAAGTCGCTCGCCCAGGCCGGCTTGCGCGCCGGCTCGCCGCTGGCGCTGCGCGTATTCAACTAGCTGCAGCCAGCGCGGTGGATACCCGGCGCCGGGTCGAGTCGCTGCGCGAGCAGATCGAGCGGCACAATCACGCGTACTACGTGCTCGATGCGCCGGTGATCTCGGACGCCGAATACGATCGGCTGTTCCGCGAGCTGCAGCAACTCGAGGCCGATCATCCCGAGCTGGCGTCGCCCGATTCGCCGACGCAGCGGGTCGGCGCCCGCCCGGCCGCGTTGTTCGCGACCGTGCGGCATGCGGTGC
Organism: Burkholderiaceae bacterium; assembly: GCA_035540315.1. Classification (GTDB taxonomy): domain Bacteria; phylum Pseudomonadota; class Gammaproteobacteria; order Burkholderiales; family Burkholderiaceae_E; genus DATLGW01. The sequence goes on from DATLGW010000722.1 coordinate 1,270, forward strand.
CGATGCTGTCGCTGAACAACGCGTTCGACGACGACGAGGTGCTCGCGTTCGATCGCCGCGTGCGCGATGCGCTGCGTTCGGCCCGCATCGACGACGGCGAGCTGCGTTATTGCGCCGAGCTCAAGTTCGACGGGCTCGCGGTGAACCTGCGCTACGAGGACGCGCGGCTGGTGCTCGGCGCGACCCGCGGCGATGGCGACAGCGGCGAGGACGTGACGGCGAACCTGCGCACGGTGCGATCGATCCCGCTGCGGCTGCGCGAGCCCGCGCCGCGGCGGCTCGAGG
>DATLGW010000723.1:0-4855 GCA_035540315.1 Burkholderiaceae bacterium
CCGCCGTCGGTCAGCTCGTGGCTCGCCGCGCGGCACACCGCGTCCCAGATCCGCTCGCGTCCGTGCGCGCGATGCGGATCGAGCGCGTAGTCGTACGTTCCGGTCTTCAGCGGCACGCCGGCCGCGCCCCGGTTGATCGACGCGTTGTACTTCGCGAGCAGACCGCAGCGGCGCGCGAGCTCGGTCGCGATGTCGGTGAAGTCGCGCGACTCGCCGCGCGGCGCGACCGCCGGCTGGCGCAGCGCGAATCCCTGCGACGTCCAGAACTGCTCGACGTATTTCGAGCCGCCGATCCGGATCAGCTGCAGCCCTTCGAGGTCGGTGCAGTCCGGCAGCAGGATGTCGGCGAAGTGGTTCGTCTCGTCGGCCGTGTACGCGAACGCGACGACGAACGGAAAGCGCGCGATCCGCTCGGCGACCGCGTCGGTGTCCCAGAACGAGATCGCCGGGTTCGTGCGGTAGACGAACCACAGCTCGGGCAGCGTGACCGGCGGCAGGCCCTCCGGTGTGTTGTCGGCGAACATCCAGCTGAAGTGCGTCGGCCCCAGCGCCTGGCTCCACGGGCCGTCGGCCGCGAGCGGCACCAGCGTGCGGTATGCATTGCGGATGTTCGGCCGCGGGCTCCAGCGCTCGCGGTCGGTCGGGTTCATCGGATACGACAGGAACCCGTCCGGATCGGCGGTGACGCTCTTCAGCCGCTCCGACAGCGGCCGGTTCAGCCGCACCGTGGTGCCGAGCGTGCCGCCGGGGACCTCGAGCGCGCCGACCAGCGCCGCGAGCACCGTGCGTGCCCAGCAGCACTCGTAGCCGCCCCAGCCGTTGTTGACGGTCTTGCCCAGGCTGATCGCCACCGGCCGGTACGGCAGCGTGCGCCCGTCGATGTCGGTGGTCGCGCCGACGCACGCATGCTGCAGGTACTCGCGCGCAACCTGCGCGATCGTTTCGGCGGGAACGTCGCAGATCGCCGCCGCCCACTGCGGCGTGTACTCGCGCACGTGCGCAACGAGCCTGGAGAATGCGGTCGTGCCGGCGAGCGGCCCGCGCGCGAGCACCTCGTCGTCGGAGCCGATCTCGATCGCGTCGGCGGCCTGGTATTCGCCTTCGAGCGCCGGCACGACATCGCCGCAGTCGAACGGCACCGCCTGTCCGCTCGCGTCGTCCCACAGCAGCGGCTTGCGGGTCTGCGGATCGCGCAGGTAGAAGCCATGCGCGCCGACCAGATACGGCGCGCTGGTGCGATCGCGCAGGAACGGCAGATCGAGCGCGTCGCGCGGCGCCGCATGCAGCAACTGGTGCAGCATCGCGAACAGGAACGCTGCGTCGGTCTTCGGCCGGATCGGCACCCACTGCGCCGAGCACGCGCCCGTCACCGACAGGTGCGGCTCGATCTGCACGCGCTTCAGTCCGGCATCGCGCGCATTCGCATGGCGCCACACGCCGACGACGCCGCCGGACGCTTCGACGTTCGCGCCGAACGACACCAGGTAGCGGCACGACGGTGTGTCGGGCGACACGGTGAACGCCCGGTGCCACAACTCGCCGTACAGGTGCTCGGAGTGGTAGCACTTGACGCCCTGCCCCGATCCGAACCCCATGTCGACCGGACCGAGCGCGGCGAGGAACGCCGGGAACGTGCCCATGTACGACTGCGGCGTGCCGCCGCCGCCGAAGCTGGCGGCGATCTTCGGATAACCCGACACATCGAGCGGGCCGGCCGCGAGGATCGTCCGGATCTTCGCCGCGATCTCGCCGAACGCCTCGTCCCAGCTGATCGGCACGAACTGCGGATCCTCGTCGCGGCCCTTGCGCGGATTGCTGCGTCGCATCGGCGTGGCGATCCGATGCGGGTTGTACGTCTTCTGCACCAGGCCGTACGCCTTCACGCACACTTTGCCGCCGCCCGGATGCACGTCGGCCGCGCAGCGGCTGGGCAACACCTCGGTCGCGATGCCGTCGACGACCTTGACCTCGAGCAGGTCGGGGCCGGCGACGCACTGGTAGCAGTAGGTCGGCACCCGGCTCACGAGCCCGGCCACGGCGGCGCGCGAAGCGGAATCGTTCATCGGCGGCCGTCCTTCATCGCAGCGGGTGGCCGCTCACGCGATCCCCGCCTTCTTCGCTTTCGCGGCCAGCCGCTGCTCGGTCGCCGCGACGTCGACGACGAAGCGGTGGTGGCGCCCGCGCACGATCGCATCGACGCCATCGCTGCCGGAGACCTCGAACGCGACCGCACGCCCGTTGACCTCGGCGACCGTCACCGTCAGCTGCACCGTCATGCCGAGCAGCGTCGCCGCGGTGTGATCGATCGCCACGCGCGTGCCGACCGAATCCTCGCCCGGATCCAGATGCCGCAACAGCAGCTCGCGGCAGGCGACCTCCAGATCGCGCACCAGCATCGGCGTCGCGTACACGCGCGCCCTCTCGCCCATGAAACCGATCGTGCGATCGCGATCGATGTCGATCCGCACGGTGTCGCTGATGCCCGGCTGCAACGATTCCTTCATTGGATCTCTCCATGACCGAGGTACGCCTGCCGGACCTGCGGATCGCGCAGCAGCTGCGCCGCCGGCCCCGACAGCACGATCCGTCCGGTTTCCATCACGTAGCCGCGCTCGGCGATCGCGAGCGCCGCGCGCGCGTTCTGATCGACCAGCAGGATCGTCGTCCCGCTGCGCTTGAGCGCGGCGATCTGCGCGAAGATCTCGGCGACCAGCCGCGGCGCCAGCCCCATGCTGGGCTCGTCGAGCAGCAGCAATCGCGGCTGCGCCATCAGCGCGCGGCCGATCGCCAGCATCTGCTGCTGGCCGCCCGACAGCGTGCCCGCGAGTTCGCCGCGCTTGGCGCGCAGCGCCGGGAACATCGCGTAGACGTCGGGCAGGCGATCGGCCGAGCCGCGCGCGAACGCGCCCAGCCGCAGGTTGTCCTCGACCGACAGCGGTCCGAACACCTGCCGGCCCTCGGGCACCTGCACGATGCCCAGCCGCACGCGCTCGCGCGACGAGCAGCGCGACAGGTCGCGGCCGTCGAAGCGGATCGTGCCGCCGGCCGCCGGCTGCACGCCCGAGACCGTGCGCAGCAGCGTCGTCTTGCCGGCGCCGTTGGCGCCGACCAGCGCGACCAGCTCGCCTGCGGCCACCTGCAGGTCGACCCCCGCGAGCGCCGGGATCCGGCCGTAGCGGCTGTGCAGCGCCGCGATCTCAAGCATCGGCGGCTCCGGCAATGGCGGCTGCGCCGGCGTCGTCCGTGTCCACGCCGAGATACGCCTCGATCACCCGCGGATCGGAGCCGACCTCGGCCGGAGTTCCCTCGGCCAGCTTGCGGCCGAAATCGAGCACCAGCACGTGATCGGAGACCTCCATCACCAGCCGCATGTTGTGCTCGACCAGGATCACGGTCGCGCCGTCGGATGCGAGCCGCTTGATCAGCGCGTCGATCTCGCGCGCCTCGGTCTGGTTCAGCCCGGCGGCGGGCTCGTCGAGCAGCAGCAGCGTCGGGTCGGCAGCGAGCGCGCGCGCGATCTCCAGGCGCTTGAGTGCGCCGTACGGCATCGCGTCGGCGCCCGCGTCCTCATAGCCGGAGAGCCCGACCAGGCGCAGCAGTGCGCGCGCCGCCGCTTCGGCCTCGGCCTCGGCGCGCGCGATCCCCGGCGTGCGCAGCATCGCCGCGAGCCACGAACCGCGCTCGCGCAGATGACGCCCGGTCATCACGTTCTCGAGCGCGGTCAGGTTGAAGAACACCTGCAGGTTCTGGAACGTCCGGCCGATGCCGGCGGCCGCGAAGCGGTGCGGCGGCAGGCCGGCCAGGTCGCGCCCGCGCAGCCGGATCCGGCCGGCGTCGGGGACGTAGATGCCGGTCAGCAGGTTCAGCAGCGTCGTCTTGCCGGCGCCGTTCGGACCGATGATCGAGTGCACCGCCCCTTCGGCAATCTCGAAGCCGACGCCCTCGACCGCGTGCACGCCGCCGAACGCCTTCGACAGGTTCTCGACTGCGAGCAGCGTCATCGCCGCCACCGCGATGCGATCCAGCGCGCGAGCGTCGGCACGATGCCCTGCGGGAAGAACACCATCGTGGCCATCAGCACTGCGCCGAAGACCATCATTTCGTAGTCCTTCAGCGCCGTCAGCACCTGCGGCAGCGTCGTCAGCAGCGCCGCGCCGACGACCGCGCCGTAGATCGACGCCATGCCGCCGAACACGACCATCGTGACCAGCTCGACCGAGTGCAGGAACGAACCCTTGTTCGGCGTGATGAAGCCGGCGTAGTGCGCGGTCAGCGCGCCGGCGAACGCAGTGAACGCGGCCGACAGCACGAACACCTTGAGCTTGGTGCGCGCGCTGTCGATGCCCAGCGTCTCGGCGGCGACCTCCGAGCCGTGCAGCGCGCGCAGCGCGCGGCCGGCCGGCGACTCGATCAGGTTCAGCGCGAGCCACACCGACGCGAGCAGCGTCGCACCGACGATCCAGTACCAGATCGGCTCGCCCTGCACCGCCGTGCCCAGCACCGTCAGCGGCGGCACCGTCATGCCGTCGGGGCCGCCGGTCACGCGGTCCTCGTTGGTCAGCACGATCGACACGATGATGCCGAGTCCGAGCGTGGCCATTGCCAGGTAATGGCCCTTCAGCCGCAGCGTCGGCCGTCCGATCGCCAGCGCCAGCAGCGCGACCGCAACGACCGCGGCGGGAATCGACAGCCAGGTCGACCAGCCGTAGGTGCCCGACAGGATCGCGGTGCCGTAGGCGCCCAGCGCATAGAAGCCGGCGTGCCCCAGGCTGATCTGGCCGGCATAGCCGATCAGCAGGTTCAGCCAGACGCAGACGATCGCGTTCAGCGCGACGACGATCGCGACCTCGACGAA
>DATLGW010000724.1:0-9960 GCA_035540315.1 Burkholderiaceae bacterium
GAGTCCAGGTCGATGCCGCGCAGCGCGCGCCGCAGCCCGTCGACGATGTCGCGCTCGGGGCCGGCGGGATTGCCGCAACGCAGCGGATAATCGTCTGTTGTCGCGGCAGTCAATTCCCGAACCTCGATTCCGATGATCCGCTGGCCATGGCTTCCGTTGCGCGGCTTCGGTGCGGTCGCGCGCGCCGGAATCGGCGCAGCGCTGTTCTGGATCTTCGCCGTGGCACCGCCTGCGGCCGCATCAGCCGACAAGCAGGCCCCGTTCCCGAGCGGGCCGCACGCTTCGCGACACGATGCCGTGCCGACGACGATCGCGCAAGCGCGGCTGCTCGCCCCGAGCGGCGCGCCGGTGGCAGTGTCTTCGGCCCTGCAGCGGATGCGGCAAGCCGAGTTCCTGCTGCTGGGCGAGGTGCACGACAACGCGCTGCATCACGCGCTGCGCGCCGAGTTGCTGGCACGGCTCGGGCAGACGCCGCGCGCGGTGGTGTTCGAGCAGCTGCCCCCGCTCGATTCGCCGACCGTGCCGCCGCCCGAGGCGGCCGCGCGGGAGGCCTGGCTGGACGCGCGCGGTTTCGACCGCCGCGGCTGGCGCTGGCCGCTGCACCGCCCGCTGTTCGACGCGGTTGCGCAGCTGCGCTGGCCGATCGACGGCGCGGCGTTGCCGCCGTCGCAGGCTCGGGCGATCGCGCGCGATCCGGCCGCGCTGCCGGCTCCGCTGGCAGAGTGGCTCGCGCTGCGGCCGCTGGCGGACGACGAGGCGCGGCAGCTGGCCGATGACTTGTTCGAAGGGCACTGCGCGCTGATTCCACGGCGGGCACTGTCGGGGATGGCGCGGGCGCAGCGCGCCCGCGATGCGGCAATGGCGCAGGCGCTGCTGTCAACGGGGACGCCGTCGGTGCTGATCGCCGGCAACGGCCACGTGCGCCGCGACTACGGCGTGCCGCTGCTGCTGCGGGCGCGGCGACCCGGTGCGGCGGTGCTCAGCGTCGGCGTGCTGGAGGTCGGGCTCGACGGACAGCCACCGCCGCCGGAGGCGCTGGCGGCATACGACCTGATCTGGGTCACGCCGCGGGCGCAGCGTGAGGATCCGTGTCGCGCGCTCGCACCCGCGCCGGCGGGGGGTGATCCGGCGCCGGCGCGGTGACGGGGGCCGCGACGGCCGCCGCATCGTGCGGCATCGAAGCGACCGCGAGCACCGAGGTGTCGCTTCGTGCGCGCGCCAGGAAACCGGCCGCAGGGGCCGGGCGACCCAGCAGGTAGCCCTGCGCCTGGTCGCACTGGTGCTGGCGCAGGAACTCGAGCTGTTCGCGCGTTTCGACCCCTTCGGCCACCACGCTGATGTCCAGGCTGTGGCTCATTGCGATGATCGCCCGCGTCAGCGCGGCACTGCTCGGATCGCTGGCGGCGCCGCTGACGAATGCGCGATCGATCTTCAGCTTGTCGATCGTGAAGCGCTTCAGATAGGCGAGGCTCGAGTAACCGGTGCCGAAATCGTCGAGCGCGAGCTTGACGCCCAGCTCGCGCAGCGCGGTCAGCGCCTCGAGCGTCTCGCGTTCGCTCTCCATCAGCACGCCTTCGGTGATCTCCAGCTCCAGCCGCCACGGCTCGATCCCGCTTTCGGCGAGGATCTCGCGGACCCGGTCGAGCAGATTCGGATCGCGGAACTGCCGCGGCGAGATGTTGACCGACACGGTCCATCCGGCGAGCGCGCCGTCGTTCCAGCGCTTCAGATCGGCACACGCAGTCCGCAGCACCCATTCGCCGATCGGAACGATCAGACCGGTCTCCTCGGCAATCGGAATGAACGTCGTCGGCGGGACGAGCGCATCGCCGCGTTGCCAGCGCAGCAGCGCTTCCGCGCCGACCACTCGGCCGCTCGCCAGATCGATCTGCGGCTGATAGTGCACGACGAACTGCTGCTGCTCGAGCGCGTGGTACAGGTCGCGCTCGAGCTCCAGGCGCGGCAGCGCCGATCCTCCCATCTCGGGGCTGAACGAGCGGAACGCGTTGCGCCCCGAATCCTTGGCGCGATACATCGACGTATCGGCATTGCGCAGCAGCAGCGCCGGCTCGGCCCCGTCGTCCGGGAACACGCTGATGCCGATGCTCGCGGTCACGCGCAGCTCGTTGCCGCCGAGTTCGATCGGCTCGCCGAGCAGGCGGATGATCCGCTGCGCGACATCGGTCGCGATTCCGGCATCGGCCATCTCGGACAGCACGACGACGAACTCGTCGCCGCCCATCCGCGCCACCGTATCGCCGCCGCGCACGCACGAGAGCAGTCGGCGCGAGACGCTGCGCAGCAGCTCGTCGCCGGCGGCGTGACCGAGGCTGTCGTTGATTACCTTGAACCGGTCCAGGTCGACCAGCAGAATCCCCACCCGCAGCCCGTGCTGCCGCGCGTTCGCCAGCGCCGTCGATAGCCGCTCGGCCAGCAGCGTGCGGTTCGGCAGTCCGGTCAGCGTGTCGTAATGCGCGAGGCGGCGGATGTGCTCCTCGCTGCGCTTTTGCTCGGAGATGTCCTGCGCGACGATCACGTAGCCGCTGATCGACGCGCTGCCGTCGCGCATCGCGGTGACCGACTGCCGAACCGGCAGCCGTCCGCCGTCCTTGCAGATGTAGGTCCACTCGCGCTCCTCGGTGCCCCCGAGCCGCGCCCGCGACAGCAGCGCATCGGCCGACGGCGCGACCGGCAATCCGCCCACGCGCGGCAGCGTGGCTGCATACGCGGCGAGCTCCTTGGTGTCGTGCAGCAGATCGAGCGTGAAGCGCCCGCGCAGCTCCTGCTCGCGGTAGCCGAGCATGCGTTCGGCGGCCGGGTTCATCGCCTCGATCAGCCCGCGCGCGTCGGTGGCGATGATCGCCAGCGCGGCGCTCTCGAAGACTGCGCGGCGCAGCGCATTGGCCTGGTCGAGCAGGCGGGCTGCGCGCCGCCGCTCGGTCAGGTCGCGCAGCACACAGACCAGCCGAGTGCCTTCGCTGCCGTCCACCGACGACAGCGCGAGCTCCAGCGGAAAGCAGCGGCCGTCGGGCGCCATGCCGATGGTTTCGAGGCTTGCTCGTAGCGCGGTGCCTGCCGCCTGCGGCAGGCACTCGGCGCGCAGCTCGTCGAAGCGGCGGCGCTCCTCTTCGCGCAGCAGCATCGTGAACTCGCTGCCGGCGAGCTCGGCGGCCGAGCAGCCGAAGATGCGTTCGACCGCCGGGTTCACCGATTCGATTCGCCCCGCCTCGTCGATCGTCACGATGCCGTCGACGGTGCTGTGCAACAGCGCGCGCATCCGGTGCTCGCTGTCGCGAGCCTCCTGGCTCAGGCGCAGCGCCAGCGCCGCCGCGCGGCGGTGCTGCATCGCCAGCGCGAGGAACAGCCCGAACAGCATCACGCTGGCGGCCGTGCCGCCGATCAGGATCAGCAACGGCAGCGCCCGCAGGTGGCCCGGCGCGGCCCGCTGCGCGGCCTGCACCGCCCACACGCGGCCGCCGAAGTGCAGCAGCGCCTCCAGCTCGAGCCGGCGCTGCATCAGGCCTTTGTCGCTCGAGGGTTGGAATTCGCCGGTCCGGTACACCAGCGCGCTGTCGGCGCGGGTCTTGCGGTCCAACCGTGCCGTCTCGACGGGACCGAGGTCGAGCAGCCGCAACTCGTTGTGGGCGACGCTCGAGTCGATCAGCGCGTCGCCCAGCATCGGCTCGGCCAGCACGATCATCGTCAGGTCGCTCGGGTGCACGACGCGCCGGTCTGCGGCGCTTGCGCGCGGGGGCTCGGGGCGGTTCAGCGTCACGCCCAGCACGACCGCCTGCTGGGTGCGTTCGCCGTCGGCTTGCTCGAACGGTGCCGACAGCAGCGGCGCCCGCCGCCCGCGCGCATTGGATCGCCAGTCGGCCAGGGCCGCGGTTGCCGCAGCCGCGTATCCGGGCGAAGCCGCGCGAACCAGCGCATCGCGCTCGGGGACGAAGCGCTCGGTGCGGCCGTCGGCATGCTGCAGCTGCAGCGAGTGCAGGCCCGGATAGCTCTGGCGCAGCTCGACCCCGCGCAAGGATCGCTGCAGGTCGGGCTCCGCCGCGGATTCCAGCACCGCGCGCAGCGCGAGCAGCAACGACGCGTGGTGCTGCAGCTGCCGCTCGATGTCGCCGACGAGCCCGCGGAACTCGTGCTCGAACCGCTGCCGCGACTGCTGATCGATGCGGCTGGCCGTGCCATGCCACGTCAGCAGCGACACCGCGACGCCGCCGACCAGCAAAAGCCAGCAGATGAGGTTCGCGAAAACCCTACGCATCGACCCGCAGCCAGGCGCCGGGCGAACCGGCTCATTGTTGATCCCCAGAGTAGTGCACTGACGCAGCGGCGGCACAAGACGCAGGCCGATGAACGGCAGCCGGCGCGATGCAGCCGTGAGCGGCCGACACCGGCGCGCAACGGGCAGCGTGAAATGGTTCACGGGCCGCGCGACCGGCTCAGGGTCCCCAGCGCCGGTCGGCCGGCGACACGGCCGGCTCAGCGGCCGATCGCGACCTCGCTGTCGCCGTTCGGCCGGCCGTCGCGGCCGAAGCGGCGCTCGCAGAACCTGCCGCTGCCGTCGGCTCGCACCAGCAGCACCATGCTGCTGCGGGTGCCGTAGGCGTCGCCGCGAATGAACACCGGCGCGAGTCGGCGCTCGGTGTCGAGCCCGACGCCGGTATCCGGCAGATCGGCATCGGGGGGAACCGATTCGTCGGCGAGCAGCTCGAACAGGCGTCCGATCAGCCCGTCTTCGCCGCCGGCGCTGCCCGTCGCGGGCGCTCCGTCGAGCAGGCGGCTCATCTGCTCGCGCAGCCAGCGCGTCTTCGGCCAGTCGGTGCCGAGCGTCGCGTTCGACAGCGCCCAGACGCCCTGCGCAAGCGGCGAGTGATCGCCCGAGGCCGACAGGAACCGCAGCGACACCTGCGGCTCGAACACGCCGAACACGAGATTGAAGCCGGCGTAACGCGTTGCGGTCGGCGAAACCTGTCGTGCCCAGTCTTCAGGAGTCTCCCGCGAGCGCAGGAATGCCGCCACCAGCTCGCCGCGCGACGGGGATCCGGCCAGGCGCGGCTGCGGCGATCGCAGGTTCGTCAGTGCCGCGAAGCGGCCGCTGCGGGTCGCGCCGAGCCATGTGCCGCCCGCCTGCAGGTCGCGCCCGCCCGCCAGCTCCGCCGACTCTGTCCACCAGTGCAGCGGCGCGGTCGGCCGCTCGTGATGTTCGTCCCGGTTCGCGGCGACCACCAGGCGGTACGCCGGGTCGACGCCCACCGCCAGTCCGATCAGGCACATCGGTCGATCGGCTCGAACGTCTCGACGTGCCGCCCGTCCGCCGCCAGCGCTGCGATGCCGCTGCGCTGCGCTTCGGCATCGATTTGCGCAAGCACGTCCTGCAGCCGCTCGTCGGCGATCCCGGGGTAGATCTCCATCCAGGTCCGCTGCGGACCGGAGTCGCCGCGGCGCCGCTGCAGCCGCGCGGCGATTCCGCATTGCTGGCGAACCGCCTGCTGCATCCGCTGCATCGTGGCGACCGTCTCGTCGTCGCCGGCACTGCTGCGAAAGTACACGTAGACGTCGATCACGCGGCAGGCAGCGGGTAGGGCAGCGCGAGTATCCGCAGCGGCTGACCTGCCGCCGTCGCCACGCCGCCGCTGTCCACCGGCGCGCGCTGCGACTCGAACAGGCATTCGAAGCCGCCGGCGCCGTCCGCCGCCGCGATCGCGACTCGCCCGCAAGGTTCGCCGCCGGCGGCCGGCACGACGTCGCTGCCTGGGGCCGGCGCGTTGCCCGCTCCGGCGGCCGCGAACATGCGGCGCTTCTGCTTGCCGAGGTAATGGCTGCGGGCGACGACTTCCTGGCCCGGATAGCAGCCCTTCGTGAAGCTGACCCCGCCGCTGAGGTCGAGGTTCAGCGCCTGCGGAACGAACTGCTCGCTGGTCGCCGGCACGATCCGCGGCACGCCGCTGCGGACCTCGGTCAACCGCCAACGCGCAGTCGGCGCGGCGGCAACGCCCGCGTCGCGCAGCGCCGACCACAGCGCCGCCACTCGGGCAGCCGGCACGGCGATCAGCGCCCGCGCAATCGCGGTTCCGCTCGCGTCGATCGGCGCCAGCCCCAGCAGGTGCGCGTCGTCACGCACCGCCGACTCGCCGTTCGCGGGAGCGGCGACGCCGAGATGCGCAGCCGCCAGCGCGACCGCATCGTGCCCTGCAACCCCCAGCAGCGCCAGCTCGTCGCTGCGGTCCGACCACTGCACCTTTGCGCGCAGCACGTACATCGCGAGCCGCTTGCGCATTGCCGCCGCCAGCGGTCGCGAAACGGTCAGCCGCACCGCGTCGTCGTCGCGCCAGACCGCGAAGATCGACAGCAACCGCCCTTTGGGCGTGCAGTAGCCGCTCCAGATCCAGCGCCCGACCGCAAGCGCCGACACGTCGTTCGTCAATTGCGACTGCAGGAACCGCAGCGCGTCCGCGCCGCTCGCCTGCAGCAGGCCGTAATCGGGCAGCGGTGCAACGAAGGACTGCAGCGGCGCTGGCGCCGCACCCGGAAAATCGATTGCGGGGCCGTAGCCGTCTTCTCGCAGATCGCCGCCGACCGCAGCGGCGAACGCTTGCAGCGACGCCGCCTGCGCCGCATCGCCAGCCGATGCGGACGCGGTTGCAATGGCCAGGGAGGGCTCGCCGGAGGCTGCGGACATGCATCGTATTATATGGACGCAGGCCGGTCGAACCGGCCGTATCCTTGCCCGCAGCTTCGCCGAATGAAAACCCTGCTTTCCGTGCTCGTGGTCGCCGTGCTCGCGCTCGCCGGCGCGGCTGTCTGGGGTTGGTGGCAATACGAGCGGCGGCCGCTGCCGATGGCGGCCGCCGAGGTCGAGGTCGAGATCGAGCGCGGCGGCGGCGCGAACCGCGTCGCCGAGTCGCTGAACCGGCAAGGGCTGCGGGTGTCGCCATGGCTGTTCCGGCTCGCGGTCCGGCTGCGCGAAGACGACGCCCGGCTGCGTGCCGGCATCTACCTTTTCGACTCGCCGGTCACGCTGCGCCGGCTGATCGACCGGCTCACGCGCGGCGACGCGACCCAGCATGCAATCACGTTCATCGACGGATGGACGTTTCGGCAGATGCGCGAGGCGATCGCCCGCACGCCCGAGTTGCGGCAGGATTCGCGCGAATTGTCGGATCTGGAGATCCTGCAGCGGATCGGCGCGACCGAGACGCACCCGGAAGGGCTGTTCGCGCCCGACACCTATGCGTTCGACCGCAACAGCAGCGAGCTGAAAGTGCTGCGACAAGCGTACCGCCTGCAGCAGCGGCGGCTGCAGCAGGCGTGGGAGCGCGCCCAGGCGAGCACGCCGCCGCTGCCGTATGCGACGCCGTACGAGGTGCTGATCATGGCGTCGATCATCGAAAAGGAGACCGGCCGCCCCGACGAGCGACCGAAGGTGGCGGCCGTGTTCGTGAACCGGCTTCAGCGCGGCATGATGCTGCAGAGCGATCCGACGACGATCTATGGTCTCGGCGACGCTTTCGATGGCAACCTTCGGCGCCGCCACCTGCAGACCGACACCGTCTACAACACCTACACGCGCGGCGGCCTGCCGCCGACGCCGATCGCGATGCCCGGACGCGCCGCGATCGAGGCGGCTGTTGCGCCCGCGGCGATCGACGCGCTGTATTTCGTCTCGCGCGGCGACGGCACCAGCGAATTCTCGAACGATCTCGCCGCGCACAACCGCGCCGTCAACAAGTACCAGCGCCGCCAGGGGCTGAATTGAATCGCGCGCGCTTCGTCACGTTCGAGGGCATCGACGGCGCCGGCAAGAGCAGCCACATCGACTGGTATGTCGAACGGCTCGCCGCGGCCGGAATCGGCGCGGTCCGCACCCGCGAACCCGGAGGCACGGCGCTGGCCGAGCAGATCCGCCAATGGCTGCTCGAGCGGCCGATGTCGGCCGACACCGAAGTGCTGTTGGCATTCGCTGCACGCGACGATCACCTGCGAACGGTGATCCGGCCCACGCTCGCGGACGGCCGCTGGGTCGTCTGCGACCGGTTTACCGATTCGACATTCGCGTACCAAGGCGCGGGCAGGGGGGTTTCGACGGCACAGATCGAACGGCTCGTGCGCTGGATCCATCCGGACCTGCAGCCGGATCGCACCTATCTGTTCGACCTGGACCCGGTGGAGGCGGCGCGGCGGCGGGCGGCGGTTCGCCCAGCCGACCGTTTCGAGACCGAAGATGCGGCGTTCTTCGCGCGGGTGCGGGACGGCTACCTGGATCGGCAGCGCATGCACCCGGATCGGTTCGTTCGAATCGACGGATCGTTGTCTTTGCAAGCAATCCGTGCGTTGCTTGAAGAAGATCTCCTAAAGCTTTGTCAGAAGTGATTTTTCCTTGGCTTTCTGGTGCATGGAACCGGCTCGCCGAGCTGCGCGCACGGATGCCGCACGCGCTGCTGGTCAGCGGCCCGGCCGGCATCGGCAAAAGCGCGCTGGCCGATGCGTTCGCCCAATCGCTGCTGTGCGAGGCGCCGCAAGCGGACGCGCAGGCCTGCGGCCGCTGCGACGCGTGCCGCTGGTATGCGGCGGGCAACCACCCGGATCTGCGCCGGCTCGAGCCGGGCGCCGACGACGAGGGCAAGCCGTCCAAGGAGATCCGCATCGATTCGGTTCGCGATCTGGAGACGTTCTTCGCGATCGGCGGTCATCGCGGCAGCGCCCGGATCGTGCTCGTCGATCCGGCCGACGCGCTGAACCCGGTCGCGGCGAACGCGCTGCTGAAAACGCTCGAGGAGCCCACGCCGGGGCTGCACTTCGTGCTGGTGACCGGGCGGCCCGACGCGCTACCGGTGACCGTGCGTTCGCGCTGCCTGGCGTTGGCGCTGCCTGCGGTGGCCCCCGCGGCCGCGGTCGGATGGCTGCAGCAGCACGGCAACCTGAGCGCGCAGCAGGCGGCGGATCTGCTGGCTGCCTGCGGCGGCGCGCCGCTGCACGCGCAGGCGCTCGCCGGGCCGTCGCAGGCGGCCGCTCATCGGGCCGTGCTGGAAGCGATCGCAGGCCTTCCCGAAACTGGCGCCGTTGGGGTCGCGGAGCGGTTGGGCGGCACCGAGCCGCAGCTGTGGCTGACCGTGTTGCAGCGCTGGGTGGCCGATCTGGGCCGGGTCGCGCTGGGCGTCGCGCCGGATCATTTTCCGGGGCAGCGTCCACGGCTCGCACAGCTCGCGCAGCGGGTGTCGCCGCATCGTCTGGCGTCGGTCGCGCGGCAGCTGCTCGAGCAGCGCCGGTATCTGAATCATCCGCTGAACCCAAAGCTGTTCTGCGAGGAGTCGCTGCAGATCTACCTGGATGCGTATCCCGGCAACGGGACGAAGGAGTGACGATGTCGCAAGCCACCGCCGGGGCGCCCGGCAGCGATGCGCAGCAGGGCGGCGCCCGCCCGAGCGTGATCTCGATCAGCATCAAGGAGAAGGCGGCGCTGTACGCGGCGTACATGCCATTCCTGTCCGGCGGCGGCCTGTTCGTGCCGACGACCCGGGCCGCGAATCTCGGCGACGACTTGTACTTGATCCTCACGCTGATGGACGATCCGACCAAGCTCGCGATTCCTGGCAAGATCGTCTGGATCACTCCGGCCGGCAGCACCGGACGCCAGCAGGGGGTCGGTATCCAGTTCTCCCGCAACGAGGCGGCCGAGCAGGCGCGGGCGAAAATCGAGAACTACATCGGGTCGGCGCTGAAGTCGTCCCGTCCGACCCACACGATCTGAGGCCGTACAATGCGGGCTTGCCGACGAGCCCGCGATGTACGTCGATTCGCATTGCCATCTGGACTTCCCGGAGCTCGCGCAGCGCTTCGATGAAGTGATCGAGCGCATGGCCGCCAACCGCGTGTCGGCGGCGGTTTGCATTTGCGTGACGCTGCCGGATTTGCCGCGGGTGCTCGCCACCGCGGAGCGGCACCCGATGCTCT
>DATLGW010000725.1:0-7300 GCA_035540315.1 Burkholderiaceae bacterium
ACCTCGGAGATCGCCGCGCCGATGGCCGCGGTGCCGTGTCTGGAGCTCGGACCGGTCGACGAGCGCGCCGGTCTGCAATTGCTGGCGGGGTTCGACGAGGTCGCGCCCGGGGTGCCGATCCAGCTGCGCCGTCTCGAGGAAACGACGAGTTACGTCGTGTTCGTGCCGCCGGCCGATACGCTGGCCGAGGCGCAGCGCCGGCTGGGGGAGCTGCGCCGCAGCGGGCTGGAGGACGTGTACCTGTTCGGCGATGGCGCGTTCCGCAACGCGATCTCGCTCGGCCTGTACCGCACGCGCGATGCGGCGGCGGCGCTGCAGCGTTCGCTGCAGCAGCGCGGCATCATCGAGGCCCGGGTCGCGCCGCGCGGGCCGGGCCAGGGGCGATTGCTGATCTCGCTGCTCGAGCCGGCGCCCGAGCTGCTGGCGGAGCTGCAGCGGCTGCACGCCGCGGGGTCGGCGATCGACGTGCGTCCGTGCGCTGCCACGCTGACGGCGGGCCGATGACGGCAACGCGATGCGTGTTCACGTACGGATCGCTGATGTACGACGCGGTCTGGGAGCACGTGGTCGGCGGGCGCTATCGCCGCAGCGCGGCCGTGCTGGACGGATGGCGGCGGCTGCGCGTGTTGGACGAGGCGTATCCGGCACTGGTTCCCGGCGCCGGCGGCCGCGTCGGCGGCGTGCTGTATCACGACGTCGAGCCGCAGGATCTGCAGCGCCTCGATGCGTTCGAAGGACCGGAATACGATCGGGTCGAGGTGACGGTGCAGCTCGACGATGGCCGCCGGTGCGCGGCGCAGGTCTATCGCTGGATCGCCCGCGACCGCCTGATCCCGCTCGAATGGGACCCCGAATGGTTCGAGCGCGAGGGAATGGCGCCGTTCCTGCAGCGCTACGCCGGCGGAGTTCGGGGACCGCAGCGCCGCTGATGCTTCGGCGCGCGGGCCTGCGTTGGGCTCAGGCCGCGATGGCCCCGGCGCCGATTTCGCGGCGGTAGCGGTTCAGGTCCTGCACGGTGCGGAACGTGCGTCCGAACAGCAGCGACAGGTTGTGCAGGATGCGGTCGACCACCTTGCGCTCCCACTCGTCGTCGAACCGGATCTGCTGATCGAGCCAGCGTTCGAGCCAGCCCGGCTCGGGCAGGCGACCCTGTACGGTGTCGTTCGGGAACAGGTCCTTGTTCACGTGCAGGTTCGTCGGATGCAGCGCCTTCGCGGTGCGCCGCGCGCTGGCCATCAGCACGCCGATCTTCGCGAACGCGGCGCGCGCGCCATCGCCGAACTCGCCGACGGCGCGCTTCATGTACTGCAGATACGCGCCGCCGTGACGAGCCTCGTCGCGCGAGATCACGTCGTAGATCTTCTTGATCACGGGCTCGGTGTGCCACTCCGATGCTCGACGATACCAGTGGTTCAACCGGATTTCGCCGCAGAAGTGCAGCATCAGCGTCTCGAGCGCCGGCGCCGGATCGAATTCGAAGCGCACCGCGTGCAACTCCTGCTCGGTCGGCACGAGGTCGGGGCGGAAGCGGCGCAGGTACTCGATCAGCACCAGCGA
Source organism: Burkholderiaceae bacterium (assembly GCA_035540315.1). Lineage (GTDB taxonomy): Bacteria > Pseudomonadota > Gammaproteobacteria > Burkholderiales > Burkholderiaceae_E > DATLGW01. Next base: position 1,558 of record DATLGW010000725.1, read on the forward strand.
GTGCTTCTGCTCCTCGTAGAACCACACCGACATGAACGCGGAGAAATCCGAGTCGTGGCGGTTGTCGCGCAGGAACATCTCGGTCGCCGGCAGCGCCGACCATTCCGTGATCGCGTTCATCTTGATCGTCTGCGCCTGCTCGTCCGTGAGCAGCGCGGGTGTGAACTCGCTCCAGGGAATGTCGTCTTCGAGGCTCCAGCGCACGCGCTCGAGCGATTTGAACAACTCAGGGTAAAGCATCATTTTCCGCGGCGTCGATTGTCCGTCCATAGACCGATTCTATCAGCACCCGTTCGACGTTCCGGTGCCGGCAAACGCCCCACGGCAGCCCGAAAGCATGCCATATCGGCGCATTTCTGCGCCAATAGTTTCGCCAGCGTCGCGGCCTTGTGCGGTTGCGCTATTGCGCGAGCGCCCGCTCGAGCGCCTCGATCAGGCGGCGGTCCAGCGGCGCGACGCTGCTGCGGTAGCTGGCGATCAGACGGCCGTCGCGTCCGACCAGGTATTTGTGGAAGTTCCAGCGCGGCGCCTCCGCATCCTGGGCGAGCCGCGCGAAAAGCGGATTGGCGCCGGCGCCCCTGACCTCGCTCTTGCCGAACATCGGGAACCGGACGCTGTAGGTGTCGAAGCAGAACTGCGCGATCTCCTGGTTGCTGCCTGGCTCCTGGTTGCCGAAGTCGTTGGACGGAAAGCCCAGCACTTCGAAGCCCCGGGCACGGTAGCGGCGATACAGCTGCTCGAGGTCCTGGTACTGCTTCGTGAAGCCGCAATAGCTGGCAGTGTTCACGATCAGCAGCACGCGGCCGGCGAACTGGCACAGGTGCTGCGGCTGTTCGTCCTGCAGGCGCGGGAAGCGGTGGTCGAGCAGCGACGGGCATTCGGCCGGTATGCTGCGTTCGGCGCCCGCGGTCGGCGCGGATTCGGCGCGACCCGACGGCGCCGGCACGGCGATCAGTGCGGCTGCCGTCAGCGCGGCGAACCCCGGCAAGCGCATCTGCGTGATCATCGAATGTGTCGGATCGCTCGAGCCGTCATCATATCCACCTGCGTGGCAAGCCGCCACGAGAGGGATCGTGGATGAAGCGAAACAGCCATTCGTCGTCGGTGCCGATCGCCGCTGTCGAGCGCGACACGGGCCTGTCGAAGGACACGTTGCGCGTGTGGGAGCGGCGTTACGGCTTTCCGAGCCCGGAACGCGGCCCGTCGGGGGAGCGGCTGTATCCGCGCGACCAGCTCGAGAAGCTGCGACTGCTGCGGCGGTTGCTGGACGCGGGCCACCGCCCCGGCAAGATCATCGGCCTGCCGGCAGCACAGCTGCAGGCGCTGGCGAGTTCGGTGCCGGCCGCGGCCGCAGCGTCGAACGCTGCCGGTGAGCCCGAGCTCGCTGCACTGCTCGAGCTGGTCAAGGCCCATCAGGTCGACGCGCTGCGCCGGGCGCTGTCGCTGTCGGCGCGGCGCCACGGCCTTGCGCGCTTCGTGATCGAGCGTGTCGCGCCGATGAACCGGCTGGTGGGCGACGCCTGGGCGAGCGGCGGGCTCGAGCTGTTCGAGGAACACCTGTACACCGAGTCGATCCAGTTCGTGCTGCGCAAATCGATTGCGGCGATACCGACGAACCCGCACGGGCCGCTCGTGCTGCTGACGACGCTGCCGCCGGAGCCGCACGGGCTGGGCCTGCTGATGGCCGAGGCGATCGCGACGCTGGCAGGCGCGCGCTGCGTGTCGCTCGGCGTGCAGACGCCGGTGCCGGACGTCGTACGCGCCGCGACTGCACACAGGGCCGACGTCGTTGCGTTGTCGTTCACCGGCTGTGTCAGGCCGAATGCGGTGATCGCGTCGCTGGGCGAGCTGCGCGCTCGGCTGCCGGCTCAAATCGCGATCTGGGCTGGCGGCTCGAGCCCGGCGCTGCGACGATCGCCGCCGCAGGTGCGCGTGATCACCGATCTCGCGGACCTTGCGCCGGCGGTGCGGCGATTGCGCGACGGCGCGCCGGAGTAGGGCCTGTGAACAGCCCTAGCGGCGCGTTGCCGCAAGCGCTTCGTTCCCGCCGCTCGCGTTGCGGCGGTCAGCGCGACACGAACAGCGTCAGCACGCCGGTGTAGCCGTACAGGTTGTTACGGGCGATCTCGCCGTTCGCAAAGAAACCCACCAGCGGGAACCGGCCGAGGTTCGCGGCAATCAGCTCGATCTCGGCCGACAGCGCACCGAACAGCGCCTGTCCCCGTGCGACGCACGACACGTACAGGCCCCCGCGGATCGTCAGCGATTCGGATTCGAGGTCTTCGCGCAGTTCGGTGCACGCGCGGATCAGGTCCGCGCGCGCCGCCTGCGCATCGCGGGTGCAGAACACCGCGCGGTCGCCTGCCTCGGGCACCGCGGCCACGGCAACCAGCCGGTTCTGTGGGTCGATCCCGATCAGGTTGCGGACCCGATAGTCGCCGAAGCCGATGCCTCGGTCCTCGCCGCGTGGCGCCAAACCGACGAACAAGCCGCGGCGCAGCCGATCGGCCGGCAGCGACTGGATGATCCGCTCGCCGTCGCGGCTCTGGCGGGTCGGCTCCTCGACGCCGAGGTCGGCGAGCAGCACATCGAGCGCCGGCTGGCCGTCCAGCGCGCGGATCAGGTTCGACGTGCAGTCGGAGATCACGTGCTCGGCGGCCAGCGGCGTGCATCCCTGGGTCACGCGGGTCCGCAGCTCGACTTCGCTCGAGAACACGGCGCCCGACAGGCCGCCTGCCAGCGTCTGGTTCGCCACCTGCGGCAACGGGATCGTCGAGCCGCTCGCCAGGCCGCCGAACACGAAACCGCTTTCGACCTTGCCCGCCATGTCATGAATCAGCTCGGGCAGATCGGGCGTCGTCGGATCGGCGTGAACGAGCGCGCTGTAGGCCGCATACGCGCCGCTGCCCGTCAGCGTTCCCGGCGCAGGCGGGCGCTGCTTGCCGGAGAACACGTGAAAGCTGCCCGCAGGCAAATCGGCGAGCATCACCGAGATCGCCGGCTCGTTGCGATACTCGCGGCCGGTTGCGACGATCGCATGTCCGATCGTCCCGACCCAGTCCTGCACGCCGGTGCGCTCGCGCAGCAGCCCGACGATGTCGGCCAGGTCGTCGACCAGCTCCTCGGTCACGTAGATCAGCCCGAGGTTCGCGCCCGGGGCGTAGCCCGGTTCGCGCGACTGCGCATCGAGTTGCTCGAGCACCACCTCGGTCGCGTAGCGCCAACCGGGGTCGGCGGCGTGGCCATGTCGAAAAAAACTGCTCATCAGCTGCGGTTCCTGCGCTGCGCCGGCGGCGGAAGCGGCTCCGGGACGAACGATTTGACCCCTGGCGCGGAGCCGCTGCGCTGCCTTGCACTGCGTTTGCTCGCTGAGCGTTGTCGCATCGGCGTGCCCGATGCGGCGGCGCCCGTCGCCTCGGAAGCGCCTGGCGACGTCGAAGCGCGGCGCCTCGGTTTCGAATCGAGCTCGGGCGCCGGCGCACTGTCGGCGCTGCCTCCGGGCAGGCCCGACAGCGCCGCCTGCGCGACCTGCGAGAAATTCTGTTGCAGCATGTTCCACCATGCGGCCGGATCCATTGCGGCCGGCAGCGGCGCATTTGCGGCGACGCCCGGCGCGGACGCAGCCGCTGTCTCGTCGGCGGTTCGGCGGCGGGTAGGCTTGTGAGCGCTTGCTTCGGTGTGAGAACCCGCGGCCGTCGCGGCCGGCGCGCTCGCCTCCCGGGTTCTCGCCGCAGCGGACGCCGCGGGGCCAGCCGGAGGCGGTTCCGGGCGCGTCGGCGGTTCGGCCGACGGACGGTCCTCGGCACGTGCGCGCGCAATCGGCTCGGCCGCGCCGGAACGCGCCGCCGGGCTTGCCGGCGTCAGCGCCTCCAGGAACTGCGCGCCGAACGCCTGCACGGTCGCGATCGTGCCGCGCTGGATTTCCAGCCCCTGGATCGTGCCGCGCAGCAGGCCCAGGTTCAGGTTCAACCACTGCTCGACCGCTTTCAGGTCGGCAATGCGCTTGTCGAGCTCACTGACGTCGGCGGTCGGAGCCAGGCTCGGCGGAACCGCAAGGCTCGACATTGCGCGCCGCATCATCTCGACCGTGTCGAGCATGGAGCCGAACCCGCCGAGCGCCATTCTGCCGACGTCGAACGCATCGGCGCTGTCCGTCATCGATCGTCTCCGTGGCGCAGGCGCGCAGGATCGACGCGCCGTTCGTCAAGATAGCAGCAGCGATACCGGCGCCACAACGTTCGACGCGCCGGCGGTGAGGCTTTTGCCGCAAACCGGGGCGGCCTAGAACGGCGAGTCGTCCTCGAAGCGCGGCGCCCGCTTCTCCCGCAGCGCCCGCACGCCTTCCTTCACGTCGGGCCCGCCGAAACCCATCATCTCGACCGCAAGCGACGTGTCGAAGATCGGCCCGGCCATCCGCAGCCAGTTGTTCAGCGCGTATTTCGTCCATTTGATCGCGGTCTGGCTGCCCCCGGCCAGGCGCCGCGCAACCTCGAACGCGCGCGGCAGCAGCTCCGCATCGGAATCGACGACCAGCGACACCAGCCCGATCCGCTCGGCTTCCTCGCCGCTGACCGGATCGCACAGCAGCAGGTAGTACTTCGACTTCGCCATCCCGCACAGCAACGGCCAGATGATCGCTGCATGGTCCCCGGCCGCCACGCCCAGCCGCGTGTGCGCATCGACCAGCTTCGCGCCGCGGGTCGCGATCGAGATGTCGGCCATCAACCCGCAGACCAGGCCGGCGCCGGCCGCTGGACCGTGGATCGCCGATACGATCGGCTTGCCGCAGTTGATCATGTTGTGGACCAGGTCGCGGGCTTCGCGCCAGACGCGGGCGCGGACATGAAAGTCGTCGGCCATCGTCTCGACCAGCGCGGTGTCGCCGCCGGCCGAAAAACCAGCGCCTTCGCCGCGGATCACCGCGACCTTCGCTTGCGGATCGGCATCGAAGTCGCGCCAGATCTCGGCCATTTCGAAATGCGTGCGATCGTCGGCCGTCGGCAGCTTCTGGCCCGGCTTGCAGGTCATCGCGATCTCGAGCACGCCGTCGTCGTGCCGCGTCAGCCGCAGCGAGCGGTAATTCGCGTATCGGTCCATCGGCTGATTGTGCCAGCGGACCGTGCAGGCCGGGGTCAGTCGCCGCCGCCGCTGGCGCGCGCAACGTAGCGTGCGATCGATTGGACCTCGTCGTCTGACAAATCCGGGTACGGCGGCATCAGTCCGATGCCGGTGCGCACCGCTGTTGCGACTCGTTGCGCGTTCGGCTTCAGTTCGTCGAGCGATGGCCCGATCGCGCCAATGGCGCCGGCATCGTTCAGCGAGTGGCACAGCGCGCACGGCGGCGTCGCATTCAGGAACAGCCGCTTTCCGGGCGGCTCGGCTTCGGCGGCGTGCGCACCGCTCGCCGCGGCTGCCGCAAGCAGCACGGCGGCCGCGGATGCTTTCGGCCAGACGCTGCTCAAACGACCGTGATCCGCAATGCGTGCGCGCGCCAGCCGCTGTTCAGGTAGCCGCTGGTGTTCTCGGGCGTCGTCTCGACCTGCACGTTTCCGTCGACGTCGGTCGCCCGGCATGCGAGCACGTGCTCGCCCGGCGACAGCCGGGCCGGGAGCACGAAGTGGCGCCATGCGTACCGTCCCAGATCGGGACCCACCAGTCGCGCCTCCGTCCAGCGCTCGCCGCCGTCGACGGACACCTCGACCCGACGCACCGCATGCATTCCGCCCATCGCCACGCCGTGGAT
>DATLGW010000726.1:0-2490 GCA_035540315.1 Burkholderiaceae bacterium
AATCTCGCGTTCGCGATCGTCTACAACGTCGTGGGAATTCCGCTCGCGGTCGCCGGACTGCTGCCGCCATGGCTGGCCGGCGCCGGCATGGCCGCGAGTTCCGTCGTCGTCGTCGGCAACGCGCTGCGCGCGCGGCTCGCGCAGCCGCGCGACCCGACGGCCGCCCCTGCCGCCGCGACGGCACCCGCGTAGCGCGTGGACAGGCCGCCGTGGACAGCCTCTACCTGCTGGTCCCGCTGTCGGTCGTGATCGTGCTCGCGATCATCGGATTGCTTGCCTGGGCGGTCTGGCGCGGCCAGTTCGACGATCTCGAGCAGCAGGGCGAGAGCATCCTCCAGGACGACGAACCGCCCCGTTGACGCAGATCAAGCCCGATGCGGCTGCACCGCCCAGAATTTGCGTCGATACCCGAGACGTTCCAGGAGCACCGATGAAGGCGGCCCCAACCACGTACAACGACAAGGTCGTGCGCCAGTTCGCCGTGATGACGGTCGTCTGGGGCGTCGTCGGCATGGCGGTGGGCGTGTTCATCGCAGCGCAACTCGCGTTCCCGGCGTTGAACTTCGACGTCCCCTGGCTGTCGTACGGCCGGTTGCGGCCGCTGCACACGAACGCGGTGATCTTCGCATTCGGCGGCTGCGCGCTGTTCGCGACCGCCTACCACGTCGTGCAGCGCACCTGCCAGGTGCGGCTGTTCTCCGACCGGCTGGCCGCTTTCACGTTCTGGGGCTGGCAGGCAGTCATCGTCGCTGCCGCAGTGTCGCTGCCGCTCGGGTACACGCAGGCGAAGGAATATGCGGAGCTGGAGTGGCCGATCGACGTGCTGATCACGCTGGTGTGGGTCGCGTTCGCGGTCGTGTTCTTCGGCACGCTGGCGATCCGCAAGGTCCGCCACATCTACGTCGCGAACTGGTTCTACGGTGCGTTCATCCTGACGGTCGCGCTGCTGCATCTGGTCAACAGCGCGGCGATTCCCGCCGGCGCGATGAAGTCGTACTCGGCCTACGCGGGCGTTCAGGACGCGATGGTCCAGTGGTGGTACGGCCACAACGCAGTCGGCTTCTTCCTGACCGCGGGCTTCCTCGGGATCATGTACTACTACGTGCCCAAGCAGGCCGAGCGCCCGATCTATTCGTACCGGCTGTCGATCGTGCACTTCTGGGCGCTGATCTTCACGTACATGTGGGCCGGTCCGCATCACCTGCACTACACCGCGCTGCCGGACTGGGCGCAGTCGCTGGGCATGGTGTTCTCGCTGATCCTGCTGGCGCCGTCCTGGGGCGGGATGATCAACGGGATCATGACGCTGTCGGGCGCGTGGCACAAGCTGCGCGACGACCCGATCCTGCGGTTCCTGATCGTATCGCTGTCGTTCTACGGCATGTCGACGTTCGAGGGACCGATGATGTCGATCAAGACCGTGAACGCGCTGTCGCACTACACGGACTGGACGGTCGGGCACGTGCACTCGGGCGCGCTCGGCTGGGTCGGGCTGATCTCGATGGGCGCGATGTACTACCTGATCCCGCGGCTGTTCGGCCAGCCGCAGATGTACAGCAAGCGGCTGATCGAGGTGCACTTCTGGCTCGCGACGATCGGCATCGTGCTGTACGCGGTCTCGATGTGGATCGCCGGCGTCACGCAAGGGCTGATGTGGCGCGCCGTCGAGCCCGACGGCTCGCTGACCTACACGTTCGTCGAATCGGTCAAGGCGACGTTCCCTTACTACCTGATCCGGCTGCTCGGCGGCGTGCTGTACCTGTCCGGGATGCTGCTCATGGCCTACAACGTCGCGCGAACGATCGCCGGCGGCCGCGCAATCGATGCACGCGTGGTCGCGCCGATCGCCGCGCACGCGTGACCGCTTCGCAACGGGCATCGATGAGATGAAACACGAGAAAATCGAAACCAATCCGTGGCTGCTGATCGCGCTGGTGCTGCTGGTCGTATCGGTCGGCGGATTGGTCGAGATCGTGCCGCTGTTCTTCCAGCGCTCGACGACCGAGCCGGTCACCGGCGTCAAGCCGTACACGGCGCTGCAGCTCGCCGGCCGCGACGTCTACACGCGCGAAGGCTGCTACAACTGCCATTCGCAGATGATCCGGCCGTTCCGCGCGGAAACGCTGCGCTACGGCCACTATTCGGTCGCCGGCGAATTCGTCTACGACCGCCCGTTCCAGTGGGGCAGCAAGCGCACCGGACCGGACCTGGCACGCGTGGGCGGGCGCTACAACGACGAATGGCATCGGCTGCACCTGATCAACCCCCGGGACCTGGTGCCCGAGTCGAACATGCCCGGCTACCCGTGGCTCGAGCGGACCCGCGTCGACGGGCAGCAGATCCAGCGCCACATGCGGGCGCTGCGCCGCGTCGGGGTCCCCTACTCGGACGAGGACATCGCGAAAGCGGCGGGAGGGGTCGCCGGCAAGACCGAAATGGACGCGCTGATCGCCTACCTGCAGGGGCTGGGGACGGCGCTGCGATGAACGA
>DATLGW010000727.1:0-2069 GCA_035540315.1 Burkholderiaceae bacterium
GCGTGCGCTTCGGCGTCGTGATCTGCGAGGACTTCTGGTTCGCGCGAGCCGGAGCGCGCGCGCGCGAAGCCGGCGCGCAACTGCTGCTGGCGCTGAACGCGTCGCCGTATCACCAGGACAAGCAGCACCTGCGCCACGACATCGCGCGCGAGAACGTCTGTTCGCAGGGTCTGCCTTTCGTTGCCGCGAACCTCGTCGGCGGACAGGACGAGCTGGTGTTCGACGGCGCATCGTTCGCGCTGCGGGCCGACGGCGCGCTGGCTGCGCAGGCGGCCAGCTTCACCGAATCGCTGCTGCTGGTCGATGTCGGCGACGACGGGGCGCCGTCGGGTCGCATCGAGCCCGTGCAGCCCCTGGAGCAGCAGATCTATTCGGCGCTGGTGCTGGGGGTGCGCGACTACGTGGGCAAGAACGGCTTTCCCGGCGCGATCATCGGGCTTTCCGGCGGAATCGACTCGGCGCTGACGCTGGCGATCGCCGTCGATGCGCTCGGCGCCGACAAGGTGCGCGCGGTGATGATGCCGTCGCCGTACACGGCGGAGATTTCCTGGCTCGACGCGCGCGACATGGCGGCGCGCGTGTCGGTGCGCTACGACGAGCTGCCGATCGCGGGCTGTTTCGACGCGTTCCTCGCGACGCTGTCGGAGCCGTTCGCGGGGCTGGCGCCCGACACGACCGAGGAGAACATCCAGGCCCGCATCCGCGGCACGATCCTGATGGCGCTGTCGAACAAGTTCGGATCGATCGTGCTGACCACCGGCAACAAGTCCGAGATCGCCGTCGGCTACTGCACGCTGTACGGCGACATGGCCGGCGGCTTCGCGGTGATCAAGGACATCGCGAAGACGATGGTCTACCGGCTCGCGAACCATCGCAATGCGATTTCCGACGTGATCCCGCAGCGGATCATCACCCGCGCACCCAGCGCCGAGCTGCGCCCGAACCAGACCGACCAGGACTCGCTGCCGCCGTACGACGTGCTCGACGGGATCATGCAGCGCTACATGGAACGCGACGACGGCGTCGACGAGATCGTCGCCGCGGGTTATCCTCGGGACGCCGTCGAGCGTGTCGTGCGCCTGATCCAAGTCAACGAGTACAAGCGACGGCAGGCTCCGGTCGGAATCCGCGTCACGCATCGTGCGTTCGGCCGCGACTGGCGCTACCCGATCACGTCGAAGTTCCGCGACTGAGGAGCTCTGCAGATGAAACGGATCACTGCGATCATCAAGCCGTTCAAGCTCGACGAGGTGCGCGAAGCGCTCGCCGAAGTCGGCGTGACGGGGCTGACGGTCACCGAGGTCAAGGGATTCGGACGCCAGAAAGGGCATACCGAGCTGTATCGCGGCGCCGAGTACGTGGTCGATTTCCTGCCGAAGGTCAAGGTCGAGGTCGTGGTGCCCGACGCGACGACCGAACCGGCAATCGATGCGATCGTGCGCGCCGCGCGCACCGGCCGCATCGGCGACGGCAAGATCTTCGTGACGCCGGTCGAGCAGGTGATCCGCATCCGCACCGGCGAAACCGGCGAGGCGGCGGTCTGATCGGTCGCCGCAGCCCCCTCAACCGGACCGAACGCGCGCGAGCATCCGCCGCGCGCCCTGCACCAGCCAACGCAGCAGCAGCACCGCAGCGACGACGAACAGCAGCACCAGCGCGATGAAAGCGAGCGGGTAGTGCACCGCCAGCCATGCCGCGCCCAGCACCGTCACGTCCTCGGTCACCGACACCGCGGCATTGGAGAACGGCTCGGGCGACGTGTTGACGGCGGCGCGGGTGCCGGACTTCGCGAGGTGCGTCAGCGCGGTCAGCGACCCGCCCAGCAGCGCGGCCGCGACCGCGACTGCCGCGCCCAGATCCCCCATTGCGCCCGCCGCGAGCAGCGCGCCCGCCGGGATCCGCACGAACGTGTGCACCGCATCCCACAGGCTGTCGAGCCAAGGGACCTTGTCGGCGAACAGCTCGACGGCCGCCATGAAGCCGGCCGCACCGATGACGACCGGATGCTGCAACACCTGCAGGTGCTCGGGCAGCGTCCAATAGCCCAGGTGCGCGGCCAGCCCGAAAAC